>CAUZUN010000113.1:0-4264 GCA_963583115.1 Candidatus Thalassarchaeaceae archaeon | reverse complement strand
CATCGAACTGACTCGGAAATTGTACACCTACAATGCCATCAACGCTGCGGTCTGCTATCTCGGCGCTGAGAAAGGCTACGAGTGGCTCGCTGATGCTGCCAACGACCCTGAAATCGCTGCAGTCGCCCGTCGAGTAGGCGAGGAAGCCTCAGCAGCGCTTGTCATCGAGTTTGGTTTTCCCGTCCGGGAGCAGGTAGGTTGGTGTGAGCGGGCGCTCGCCAAATACCAGGATGAATCGATCCGAGACCCAATCGAGAGAAACGCCCGCGACCCGATTCGTAAGTTGGGGCTTCACGACAGAATTCTCGGGCCAATCCATCTATGTCTAGCCCATTCGCTTCCACACTCGGCACTGCTGCTGACGGCTCGGAGCGCAATCGTATATCGCGAGCCGTCCGATTCGGCGGCTGTACAGTTAGGCGAGTGGTTCGTGGAGCACGGGCATTGGGGTGCCTTGCGGAAGGTAGCGCCTGGCGTGAACCATGACTTGGAGTCTGAGTTTCAGTAATCAGTTTCTGCGGATGAAAGCAGCGCCCAACAGTCCGAGGGTGGCAAGAACGGAGGTGAAGCCGGGGAGTTCCTTGCCATCTGGGAGAATTAGAACGGGTCGATTGGACTCTTGCACATCTAAGCCGAGTTGCCCCGAAGTTCCATTTGAAGTCCAAGAGATTGAAAAGTGAAGAGCCTCAGTCATGTTGTCTGAGACGATGAATGCACATTCGTGGGTAATTTGGTCGTCAGTTACCGTTAAAATCACATCACCGAATACAAGCCTCATCTCTACTGGGTCGCCATCTTGGTCATCACATTGGAACACTAGTTCGTATGAGCCAGTCTCGAGTTCAAGGTCGAAGTTCCCGGTCAACTCCTCGGTAATCAGGTTGGATTCCTCTTGGCCGGCAAGATTCCACCTTAGTTGGCAGTCGGGCAGACGGTCGATGGCTGGGATGGTTGGTTCTTCGGAATTACTCTCGGTCCCCAATATCACGGAGGACATTACCACTTTGAAATCGGGTAATGGGTCGCCTTGCGCTTTCTCGGAAGACCAGTAATCTTCACTTTCGCTCTGCTTCTGTAAAAACTCCATGTTGTCATTTGTAGAGTGGAATGTCGAAACGCTGCTGATTCCCCAATCCACTGATTCAAGGTGTACGATGACTAATCCAAATTGGTCGGCTAACCGGGTGTCATTTTCTCCCATTTCGATTAAAAATGAGAGCGAAGTTCCACTGATTGTAGTCGAATTCGTGGTGACAGTCCATTCGGCAAAGAGGTCCCGGCCATCATCCGTAATCGTGTGAGTCAGGTCGAAGTTGGTAGTTGCCCAGCCGATAGGCCCGTCGCCTACTGAAAGAACTGGAGATTCAATGTCTTCGATGCCGATTGCCGCGTTTTGTGCGGCGGTATATGACCTCACTTCAGAGTCGAGAGTCACGCCGTCGTTGTTCTC
Organism: Candidatus Thalassarchaeaceae archaeon; assembly: GCA_963583115.1. Taxonomy (GTDB): domain Archaea; phylum Thermoplasmatota; class Poseidoniia; order Poseidoniales; family Thalassarchaeaceae; genus MGIIb-Q1. The sequence continues at coordinate 2,814 of CAUZUN010000113.1, read as the reverse complement.
ATCGAGTTTGTCCCAGAAGGTTGCGTCAAGCCATTGCCGCATGATGATGGTTGCATTGAGTTGGTTGTTTTCGATGGTCAGACCATACTCCCATTCCGAATGTCCGGTCAAGTTGTCCCGGTGGTCGATAACTGGCTCGGTCGTGCCACTTCCTCCAGTTCCGGGGTCTTCCCCGATAGTGAACGAAAACGAGATGTTGTCGATTGCGTTGAATACTCCTTGGTCATCTTTTAGTTGAAGGGTGGCAATCAATGTGTATTCTGTATCTTCTTCCCAATCAACTCCGAACTGGTCCATTCTCAATGAACGGTAGGTGTTTCCATAGGTGTTTGAAATCATCGATTCTTGGGTAGAAGTTTTCACGAGTTCAAATCTTAGTTTGTACTGCTCACCTCCATCCAAGTCTTGGGCTTCCATGACGAAAATGACATCTTTTTCAGCATCTTCATCGTCTTCGATGTCGTAGTACTCCTGTGCTGGAGTTACTGTGATTGTGACATATTCACCGCCAGCCGCAAAGGCGGTTGGGGTGAACGCTGTCATCAAGAAGAAGAGTGATAGAATCGCAGGGGTCACACGCGTACGCACGGTGCGCATGAGGTTGAGTTGGACCTCTTGGTATATGATAGAAGCGTGGGAAACCCATTTTGAAGATAACCGTCAATAGTATTCAAAGGCGGTCCGGCAGAACGCCCGTCATGGCCCGGAAGCGGCGAGTAGTCAATCGCAATTCGGATGGGCCGACAGATGGCTCTCCAAAAGGGCCCCCGAAAGGTCCCCCCGGCAGAGGGCCTCCTGGTCGCTCAAGGGGTCCACCAACAGGTGCTTCAGGCCCTCCATCTCGTGGTCCGCCCGGTCCATCTTCAAGTGACTCAGCCAAGGGTCCCCCGGGGAGTGGTGCTCCATCTAGTCCACCAACCGGTCCTCCCGGTTCATCTCCAAGCGGTCCTCCGAAAGGCCCTCCCGGTAGAGGTCCTCCGGGCGGTGCTCCCGCCGAAGTTCCAGAAGAAGAAGTCGTCGAAGAGGAGTTTTCCAACGATGGTTCCGATGAGGTTGGTGATGAGGGCGACTCTGGTGATGCCGATGTTGGTGACGAAGATTCTGAGGATGAGGTCCTTGATGAGGTCGATGAGGCTGATGAGGATGATGATGACGATGATGACTCCGATGCCGACGCCGATGACGCTGATGACTCCGATGCTGACGCCGATGCCTCCGATGACGCTGATTCGGATGCTGTTGAGATTGCGATGAGTGACGCACTCGCGAAGATGTCTGCAGCAGGGCCGCCGGTCAGTTCTCCTTCAGGTCCTTCTGGTGGTCCCCCCGGTGGAATGCCACCAATGGCTCCTCCTTCTGGTCCGGCACCGATGATGCCGCCCGTTCAACCTCCAATTACTCCTCCAACGGGCCCCTCCGGCCCACCGATGGCGCCACCTGTGGCGTCTCCGATTACACCTCCGGAGGCACCACCATCCGGACCGGACACCAGCGCTGCGTTCGCAGCACTTGGGATGACGGCTGTTGATGGCGATGAAGGCGAAGATGCGGCCGAATCTCCTGTTGAGGAATCTGAGGTGTCTGAGGAAATTGAATCTGTTGATGGCGCTGATGATGGCGCTGCGGATTTGGAAGATGCGGGCGGTTCTGATTCGGTTGGCGAGGACGAGTCATCAGCTCCGACAGGCCCAGTGATTGAGCGACATGATGCTGACTCGCGTGATGACATCGAGATTGAAGTGGTTCCACTTCCGGCTCGCTCGCCGCTACGAAAGCCGCTGCGTGACCCGGTTTTGGCGCCGGCTCCACTATCGCTTGATACTCCCGTTTTGGAGGCTGCCTCTTCAATGGGCGACTCGAAGTTGGTAGGACACATCGTACCTCACACCCATTGGGACCGAGCGTGGTACCTACCTTTCCAGCAGTATCGATACAAGTTGGTCGAGTTGGTCGATGACCTGCTCGACCTGATGGAGGCGAATCCAGAATCATTCCCCACTTTCGAGTTGGACGGACAGACAGTTGTCTTGGAGGATTATTTGGATGTTCGACCGGAGAATCGTGGGCGGTTGGTTGATTTGGTTTCATCCGGTAGGTTGTCGATTGGGCCGTGGTATGTCTTGCCAGACGAGTTCATCGTCGGCGGAGAGGCTTTGATTCGCAACTTGATTGCTGGCCATCGAGTGGCTATGGCACATGGCGGTTGTTCCTCAGTCGGCTATGTCCCAGACCCGTTCGGCCATGTCGGACAGTTGCCGGCAATTCTGCGCGGCTGTGGTCTTGACTCGTTCATCTTCACGCGCGGGGCAGGGCCGTGGGTAGCCGAAGAGGCGAAGGGCATCTTCTACTGGCAGGCGGCGGACGGCGAGACTGAAGTCCTCTCAATCAAACAGATTCCGGACTATCCCAACCTGATGGCTTGGGGCTTTGAGGAGAGGCCGCTTGACCGCAAGAACTCCCCGAATGTGAATGTCGAGACGGCGATGGCGAAGGTCGAGCGATTGCTTGAGATGCACAAGAAGACCTACCAGTACAAGCCGACAAACTTGCTGTTCGGACAGGGCAGCGACCACACCGCTCCCCAAGTGACTCTTCCCGAGTTGATCACTGCTGCAAATGACCACTTCGGCAAGAAGATTCAATTCAAGCACTCATCGTTTAAGGAGTTCATCGCTGACACCAAGAAGTGGGTCGGTCGCAAGAAGATTCACCGCTATCAGGGCGAACTTCACGACGGTTGGGACCGCAATGTGCTATCGGGAGTATTCAGCGCTCGCCTCTACCTAAAGCGACTCAACGATTCGGCTATGCGAA
>CAUZUN010000112.1:0-4265 GCA_963583115.1 Candidatus Thalassarchaeaceae archaeon | reverse complement strand
TTACAACCGAGAGAATAACGGCAACTGAGAGGTATTTCATCGCTGCATAATCGCGCCGGTTAACCGGTCTTGAAAAGTAGAGTGCGCTGGTACCGTTTCGTCTATCTTCGCTGATGATTCCACCGATTATCAGCGCTGTAACTATCGGATAAGTACAGGCATTTCTGAACCAGAATGAGAGTACATGGCCGTACAAATTCCCTCGCGAAATACCGGCCAATCGAGAGATTTCTTCAGTTCCAGAAGCGGCACCAACCGCTAACAAAATGAGGTCCCCCAACGAGGTTATCAAGACACCGAACAGGACTAATTTTGTCAACACCGGCCACGGCTTGTGGCCTTTCGAAAAGATGCCATAGATGTGGTAGCGCAAGATTGCCCAATTGCGGACCCAGCGAGTGTTCAAAGAGCCGTTCCACGGTCGGTAAATCTGATGGAAAATGGTACCTGTTGATGCGTCGGCGGCAACCTGCGCCACCTGTGCAACTGCTTGTTCGTCTCCGTCGCCAGTGCCAAACGCCGCCTCCATCCGGGATTGTCCTGTGACCGCCAAACCAGCCTCTCCCATGAACTCGGCATCCCTAGATTCGGCTGCGGCCGTTCCATCTGTTGTCAGCTCAACTGGATTCGTTTCGATGGAGGGCGCATAGGCCTCAGTCACCGGTTGAGGTGCAGATTCTGTCGGTACTCCATCAGCGGTCGAGGTAGCGGCTGATTCAGATTCAGCCGACGGCTCCGTCTGCTTTTTTTGGGCCACGATGTCGTCGAAATCGTCGAACAAGTCGTCAACCGAGGGTGTCTCGTCACTCACTAAAACTCACCTCCGGGCCTTGAGGGAGCGGGGGCTACTGAACGAGGAGTCGGTTGGGTTTGGAGCAAGTCTGCTGATGTCTTGACGGTATATCCGAGTCTCTCCATGATGACGAGGAACAAGTCCTCCAGCGACGGTTCGTAATCCTCCATCCGTCGAATCTGGACCTCCATCTTTGCGGCGATTTCAATCACTGAGTCGTATGTCGTCTCATCTGTTCGGACAACTCGCATCACCCGACCGGAGCGGCGCGGGTCCATCCCCGCATCCTTCAGCGCCTCTTCCATCCTTGAGGCGCCACCCCAAACTGAAATTTCGATTTCTCTGTCAATCGCTTTCAAGTCCTCAATTCTTCCTTGAGCAATCAGCTTGCCCTTGTGAATCATCACGATTCTCTCGCAGACCTGTTCTACATCTTCCATCATGTGGCTGCTCATCAGAATTGAGCGCCCACCTTGTTTCACGACTTGAAAAAGCGTGTCGAGCATGAATGACCTAGCCTTAGTGTCAAGACCATTGGTTGGCTCATCACAGATGACTAATTCGGGGTCGTGAACGATTGCACACGCTAACTTAGTGGCCTGTGCCATTCCCGTCGAATAGGTCTCAATTTTGCGAGTTCTCGCTTCCATCAAGCCGACATATTCCAGCACCTCATGGGAACGGCGGTGGGCGGAACCACTGTTCATGCCAGTTAGTTCACCGCAATACTTGACTTGGTCAACAGCATTCATCTCGGGGGTTAAACAATCGTATTCCGGCATGTATCCGATTCGCTGACGTATCATGTCGCCCTCTTTCCGGATATCGTATCCGAGCACCGAGCCATCACCCGAAGTCAGTTGAATCAAGCCGAGAACCGTCTTGATGAGGGTGCTCTTTCCAGCTCCGTTCGGGCCGAGTAATCCGGTCGCTCCAGAGCGAATCTTGAGGTCGATTGAGTCTAGCGCTACGTGTGGTCCGTAGTTCTTCGAAAGACCTTGAGTCTCGATAATGACCTCCGACATACACACGCCCTAAGGGGCGTGACAACAGAAGGCCTCCTTCAATCAATCCCCAACAGGAGCACTACGATAATTATCGAGACCCAACACCATCTTTGACCCGGACAGCGATTCCTTTCCGGAATCCGGCCATATCGCCAGCGTCACCTCTCGCCATGCCATGGGCGAGTAATTCGCCCGCCTCATTTACGACCAAACAGGGCATTCCGGATTGAGGGAAACCTTCCGTTGCGACAATGAATCCATGCATCACATTTCGGCCCGCCCGGATGAACGGTTCTGCGTCTGAATCTACCACCACTTCTGGCATTCCTACAAAGTACGAATCATCGCCTTCATCGGCGCCCTCGACTGGTATTGTCCGCCTTCGTGAGTGAAGCCACTTTGCGCCTTCGACTGTAAGACTCAAACCGCCATCTGTCAAACGCTGCGAAAAGAGATGAACTCCATCCAACAGAATGTTGTTGATCCGGTCGGTGCGACTCATCACGAATTCAAAATCGGGAGCAACCGCCGCCAACTCCAATTCAGATGTTTCAATCCCTGTGAAAAGAGCAATTTTGTCCCGAATTGCCCACCGCTGGAAGTACTTGCGAATCGACGCAAGATTTCCCCCCTCTCCGTCCCCATCTGTCGAGGCTGGCCCAACCAGTTCAGTCAATTGCTCCTGCAACCATTCCTCCTCGTCATCGATGTGGTAAACGATTACATCGCTTGAAGGTAAGTCGTGAACTGCCTGAAGTTGCCCAATTAGCGAATTCTCAAAATCTTCCCCAACAAAATCGTCATTTTCTGAATCTTCAAGTGCTTTTTCCGGTACTGTCCAAAGTTGCTGCGGCCCTACGATGTGAGCGAACGGATTGAGGTCTTCCAACTGGTAAGGTATCACGCCAATCGGAGTATAAACAAACGGCATCACATTCGGCCAATCCCGCACAATCCTCTCGACCAGTGGGCCAATCTTCTCACGCCAGGGGCCTTGACAGCCGTGAAACACAACACCGCACCAATCGGTGGGTCCCCTCTCATTTCCGAGGTGGTCAACCGGTGGAGGATTCCAGTAAAGTGAGTCTTTCGCGTTCTTGATTCTAGGGTGAGAATCGATGTCAGCCGACCAAGGGACACCACCCGCTCGACAAGCCGGTGAATTTCGGTAGACTTCCCACGGTAAGTTTTCGTAAAGCCAGAGAGTCGCTTCTCTCAAGTGAGGGTTGCAGTGGCTCCTCTCTTCGACAAGATTCCAAATCGTGCCATCCCAAACCGCTTGCCGACAGTTGGAAATTTCTGAATTGGTCACATACAAGTTGTGACGCGCCAACAACTCAATTCGCTCCGCTTCAATCATTTTGCGCACCTTTTCAGGAGTGGTACCCCAAAGGACCGGGGAAGTGTGGGGCCATTCTCGAAGACCGTCCAACTTGACAGTGCCAGTGGGGGTCAGCATCCTCCCATCCCGGGCGAACAAAACATACGCCGCAGAGTCGAACAAATCAACCCCCAGCGCCACCGAAATCGGGAACAAAATTGGATGTCCGCAACCGAACAGGTGAACCGGCCGCTCCGGCGCCAATTCCTCCTTCGTGCGTACAATTATTTCTACCAAATCGCGGTACCTTTGATTCTCCATCAACGGGACAATTCCGCCGATTGGATGAACTGAAAAATCGAGCGCTGACATCAACCTTGCAGACTCTTGCCGCAGGTCGGGATATGTTCCGCCTTGTATCGGCCCGTTGAGCAGTGTTCCCGCCGCTGCCTCAATCGCTTCGGGGCCTCTTTCTGCTGTGACTCGGACCACCTCCTCAAGTTCCTCTCGAGTCATGTCGGGGCGGCCGAAAACATCGAGCATAGTAGCGATGTCAACTCCGATATCACGCTGAAACTCAACGATTTCAGCAGGACTGACTTCGATTTCATCGCCGTAGACATATTGCTGGAAAGTGCCGGAATCGGTCATGATTAGACCGGGGAAATCGAGCATCCGATGGACACCTATCTTGAGCGCCTCTTCCTTCCACTTGTCGCTTCTGTGGATGATGTATGAATTAGTGATTAGACCTTCAAAACCAATCTCCCAAATTTCGGCGGGAGGAATCGTCTGAATGTTCGGGTTGATGACTGGCAAAAGCGCGGGTGTGGTAAGAGTATGTGTCGAGTTGTGAAACTCTCCTACACGGGCCCAACCATCACGTGCCAAAACCTCGAATTTGCCGTGGTCACCCTCCTTGCAGGGTTCGGGCTGTTCCGCCTCTTCTTGTGCCACAATCTTCCCTCCAAATGTTGCCCCAATGAATTAGCCGAACTCCCGAATGACCGACATCTCGCGAGTTAGCCGTGACGGGCCTCCTTTTTACCGGCACCGGCGACTCAGTTGTCATCGCCCGGAGGATCGTTGTGACCATCTTCACTGTGGTCCGCATTGAATCCTTTGAATTCGGGATTTACTTCAT
>CAUZUN010000111.1:0-4275 GCA_963583115.1 Candidatus Thalassarchaeaceae archaeon | reverse complement strand
TCCCATGCCTCTTAATTCGGAAGCCAATGCCTCTGCATCTGTAACTGATTTAAAACAATGAATCGCCACAGAATGGCCTGCTCCCGCTAGCGCACGGCAGATTGCAGCACCAATGCGACGAGCCCCGCCAGTTACCAACGCCGCACCCACAAAATGACCTCCAACAAAGTGGTTCGAAAGGCCCGGTTCTATTGACACCTTCGCGGCGACACACAAGCGTGCCTCCTTGCATCTTCGGAATCCTTGAGAAATTTTCGTTGGGTTATAGACAGGAATTATGGATTGGTCGGATGCCAAACCGGTAACTTGTACATCGGAATAGGAAGTTTGGATGTCGAACCCTTAACCGTGAGCCCCTCTCACCGTCGAGCAGGGTCAGTCACATGGCAGAACGGCATCTCCCACTTATCGAAGAGGATGAATCCTCTTTGGGTGGCTGTGGAGGTGCGGCACGGATGAGTCCAATTGAACGCCGCAAAGCGGAACGGAAGCGATTGCCAACATGGTTCAGAACAAGCCTACCAACCGGTTCAGCACAGGCGAGTTACAACACAATTCGAGAAACGGTCCGCGAAAATCGCCTCCATACAGTCTGCGAAGAGGCACGCTGCCCGAATGTCCACGATTGCTGGGGACGAGGCACTGCGACCTTCATGATAGCCGGCCAAGAATGCACTCGCGCTTGCCGCTTCTGTGCTGTTGGTACCATCAAGGAACCACCCGCTCTTGACCCCGATGAGCCAGAAAACCTCGCTGAAGCAGTCGACTTGATGGGAATTAAACACGCAGTAATCACGGTCGTCAACCGAGATGACCTATCCGATGGCGGAGCTGACCACTACAAGCGCTGTATCGCCGCCGTCCACCAACGCTGTCCTGAGGTAACTCTCGAATTCCTCTGTTCCGATTTGGATGGCAACCTCAACGCTCTCGCACACCTGCTAGACGGCAGCCCACTCTCCGTTTTCGCTCACAATGTAGAATGCGTTCCTCGCCTCGACAACATAGTTCGAGACAGCCGCGCGAGTTTTGATCAGTCACTCTTAATCTTGCAAGAAGCGAAGCGGCTTCGCCCAGATATCCTTACGAAAAGCAGCCTGATGGTCGGCCTTGGTGAAATGGATGACGAGATTTCAAACGCACTCACGCTCTTACACTCAGCAGGCGTAGAATTGCTGACCCTCGGACAATACTTGCAACCCTCCGCCAAACATCTTCAAATCGACAGGTTCCCCGAACCAGAAAAGTTCGCCGAGTGGGATTCACAAGCAAGGGAACTCGGCTTCAAAGGGGTCGCAAGCGGCCCGTTAGTTCGCTCTTCTTACCGCGCCGGACTTCTGCTCGAAGAGGCGAGAGGTGGCCCACCAGTTGTCACTTTGAGTTCAACAGGTTCTGCTGTCAGCCATCTTCAGCCGACCACCTTGGGCGATGGGCGCTCGGGGCAATTACAATAGTTGGAGCGAGATGAGGTGAAATCATGGTAGGGGATGAGTCGGACACTGGCATCGGACCTTACTCCGTGCCAACCGCTCCAGCGCGACCCGGTGATGAGGCCGTTTTCGAAAAATGGACATACACTCCCGATGACCTCTCACGCCCGCACCCTGCTACCTGCACCAGCGAAGAAACAGTTGACCATGCGAACGGTTTGGTACGAGTTCTAGATGATGACCACCAAGCGAGTGGCGACTGGCACCCACAACTCTCAGCAGATGAACTTCGTACAGGCTTGGAACACATGGCTCGCCTGCGAATTTTCGACGACCGTATGATGAAAATGCAGCGCACTGGAAAGTTGTCGTTCTACATGAGCTCCTTGGGTGAGGAGGCGATTGCAATCGCCCAGACGATGGCTCTCAAAGAGAAAGATTGGATATTCCCCTCGTATCGTCAGCCCGGTGCACAATTCGTGCGCGGAAGAGACATGGTCAGCATGATAAACCACTGCATCGGTAATGTCGAGGACAATATCAAGGGGCGTCAAATGCCTGTCCACTACTCCTGGCGCGAAGGCCACTTCATCTCAATCTCAAGCCCGGTCGGAACCCAATTCAGTCAAGCGGTTGGAGTCGCCATGGCGAGCGCCTACAAAGGCGATGACCAAGTAACAATTACATGGATTGGAGACGGGGCGAGCGCCGAAGGTGACTACCACTACGCGCTGAACTTCGCCAGCGTGTTCAAGCCGCCCGTGATTCTCAATGTAGTCAACAATCAGTGGGCTATTTCGACCCATCGCAATCTTGCGACCGGCGGCGAAAACTTTGCGACCCGAGGGCTTGCGTATGGAATCCCCTCGATTCGGGTCGATGGCAACGACTTCCTCGCAGTCTACGCCGTCACCAAGTGGGCTCGAGAGCGAGCAGGGGCTGGGGCAGGCCCGACTCACATCGAAGTCTACACCTACCGCGCCGCGGCTCACAGCAGCAGCGATGACCCAAGCCGCTACCGCCCGGAGAATGAGCAAGAAGCGTGGCCGGGCGGCGACCCGATTAACCGCCTCAAAAATCATTTGATTGCAATCGACGAATGGAGCGAAGAGCGACAATCCGAGATGGAAGAACGGCTCGACAGCGAAGTTGTTGCCGCATACAAGGAAGCGGTTACTTACGGTGACTTGGCAAACGGCCCATGGCCGCCTGCCAGCACCATTTTCACAGAAGTTTACGAAGAGGTTCCTTGGCACATTCAAGAACAGCGAGAGGAACTCGGCAAGTGAGGTGATTTGATGGCTAACATGAATATGATTCAGTCGCTGAACTCAGCCCTCGACATCATGCTCGAAAAAGATGAAACCGTCTTGATGTTCGGCGAAGATGTTGGCTACTTCGGCGGCGTCTTCCGAGTAAGTGATGGCTTACAAGAGAAACACGGAGTCCACCGCGTATTCGATTCACCATTGGCAGAAGGTGGCTTGGCCGCAATCGCATTCGGTATGGGACTCAACGGATTGCGGCCCATTGTCGAAATCCAATTCTCTGACTACATCTTCCCTGCATACGACCAAATCGTCAATGAAATCGCAAAATTACGACACCGCTCAGGTGGTGAATTTTGGACCCCTGTGGTAGTCAGAACGCCGGCGGGAGGAGGCATCAAGGGAGGCCATCACCATTCTCAATCTCCGGAGTCACAATTCACCCATACGCCCGGGCTGAATGTCGTATATTGCTCGAATCCGTATAACGCAAAGGGGCTGCTAATCAGCGCTATCGAGTCGAACGACCCAATCATTTTCCTAGAGCCGAAAAGATGCTACCGCGGGCCATTTTACGGAGACCCTCACAATGTACCCACATGGAAGGACCACCCTGACGGTGAGGTGCCCGAGGAGTACTACAACATCCCATTGGGTGAGGCGCGTGTCGTCGAGGAAGGGAGCGATTGCACCGTCATCTCTTGGGGTGCGATGGTCCATGTCGCTGAGCAAGGCATCAGGGATTCAGGGATTTCCTGCGACCTGATTGACCTGCAATCTCTAGTTCCATGGGACCGCGATACTGTCGTCAAATCAGTCGAAAAAACTGGGCGCTGTGTCATCGTTCATGAGGCGCCCAAAACTAGCGGATTTGGTGCTGAAATGGTTGCTAGCGTTCAAGAAAGGTGCTTTTATTCTCTTGAGAGCCGAATCGAAAGGGTCACGGGCTGGGACACGCCGTTCCCTCACAGCACGGAGTGGGACTACATGCCGAGCCCGCAAAGAATCGCAGATGCAATCAAGCGCACGATGGAGGGATGAAGATGGGGATTTATGGCTTCAGACTACCCGATATCGGTGAAGGTGTCGTCGAGGGCGAAGTGGTCGCCTGGCACATTGAGGTTGGAGCCTCAGTCACCGAGGATGACCCGCTGGTCGACGTGATGACCGACAAGGCGAATGTCACTATTCCGAGTCCTGTGACTGGAACTGTGACAAAGACTGTTGGTGCGCCGGGCGACATTATCGCTGTGGGTTCGGTCTGCATAGAGTTCGAAGTCGAGGGAGATGGCAACGCAGTCTCAGGTGACGACACACCAACGCCGGAGCCAGAACCATCTCCAGAACCGGTCGCTGCACCTGAGCCGACTTCAACACCGGCTCCAACACCGGCCCCCTCACCCGTACCAACTCCTAAGGAGTCCGCACCAGCTTCTGCATCCTCAACACCTGTCTCCCGTACAGGTAGGCCGCTCGCTTCACCAGCAGTTCGCAGGCGAGCGAAGGAGGAGGGCGTCTCACTCAACGATGTTCAAGGAACAGGCCCCGCAGGTCGAATATCGCACGATGATTTGGAA
>CAUZUN010000110.1:0-4302 GCA_963583115.1 Candidatus Thalassarchaeaceae archaeon | reverse complement strand
GATGTCAATTCTGATGCGGTGAGGCAGACTCTTGCATACCTCGGTAGTAACGAGCAGTGGTCGTGGTTCTATGCGATAAGCGACCTTGCAGAAATGGAGGTCAGCCTCCTTATCGACGGAGAGGACCAATGCTTTGTTGACTGGGGAACCATTTCTCGAGTCGGGTTGAATCCTCCAGAGGGTGGAGTAATTCCATTCCGAGTATGGATTCACACCCACCCGAGCGGAAACTCATACTGGAGCGCTACAGACAAGCACACCCTAGCCATTGCCAGCGCTGCGAGGATTATGCAGAGCGCCATCGTGCTCGGCCACGGTGAGATGAAGTGTGCTCAGTGGACTGCGGAGCCAGCCGAGTCACCAATTGCCTACGAAGGACCACTATCAAACTGGACAGAAGAGGCGGTCATATCCTATGAGGAAGGGCCGTCACCTTGGCTTGAGGGGGCGATACAATGAGTGGATTTGTTCGCAACCCATCTGATGACGATGAGCGAAGGCGGATCGAGCAAGCGGTTGACGCGGGCGCAGGAATGAGTATTGCAAATTTTATCGAAACTATAGTCGGAGAAGTACCAGACGGCGAGTTCGTGCAAATTGTTCGCTCAAGACTTGAACGAGCGAGCCAAAATGACGAAGCGTTTGAATTGAAGGCAGAAATTGAGCAATTGTGGAATTGGCGGCAAGAGATGGCTTGATGTGCTCCTTCTATGGAACATGAGCATTTCATATCACATTCGCTCTACTTTCATATAGGCTGAGATACTACAATAATACAACTGAGAGGAAAACTGATGTCCGGTGGGAAGCAATTTAGTAAAACAAAAAAGGTTGAAAAATTGAGAATTGACGCTCTTTCCAACGCCTTTGCCTCTTGGGCTAGAGATGATCCCGAATCTTTCAGGGAAGTTGCCCCGGACCTCCTACGCCAGGGCGTTGACAGGGCTATGGGTAATGACCCACGTGCCAGTAGACGATTGGAAGCGTGGCTCTCAAAGGAGTGGATAGTTCAGGAATTTGATGGACTTCTTGAGTTTTCAAAGAAACAAGAATTGTCTACAGATATTACTCCATTGAACATTAATAGATTCAAAGGGAAAAAGAAAGAATGGTTGTTAGCATTACAAGATAAATTCAATTCCGAATCCTCAGAACATTCCGGCGATTTCCGTCGCTGGGACAGACATGTCCGTGACCAATTCATCATCATTGCAATGATTGCCAATGAGAAAGATGGTGTCGCTCAAGGAAGCTTGGCTAGTGCACTTGGAATCAAATTTGAAGATGAAGCGAGTAAAAGATACGCTGGGAATGTTGTGCGTGCAGCAAAAATCGCACTCACTCGAATGGCAAGAAATAAGGATGCAAAAAAGAATATTTTCGCTAAAGGAATTTTTGAGAAAGCGCGTGGGCACGGCTTGAATCGAATTCACGCGTTTGAAGATAATTCAATTCGAAAGTTGACTCTCAGATGGGTCAACAGCCATCCGGCCAAAGTTCTGATTCCAAATCTTGAGTCTTGACGTTCACGAACATCCGGTAGTTGAGCCACACTCATTGCACTTGAGGCAGGTTCCATTTCTTACCATTTGACTTCCACCGCAGTTTCCACAGATGTCACCAGTGAATCCTCTTTCCCTAGCGAGCCTCATTCTCTTTCGGTCATCTGAATCATGTTCCACATCCAAGGTCAATTGTATGTCTCGCTTTTCACCCTCGTATCTAACTACACCATCGGGTGTGTGTTCGGGTCTGCTGATTGAAGTGGTAACCATATCTTCTTCAGATACTTGAGCGAGGTCATCTCGGCCGAGGTATTTGATAGCAAGTTCACGGAAGATGTAGTCAACGATACTTGTCGACATCTTGACTCGGTTGCTTCCACCTTGAACCATTCCACTCGGCTCAAACTTCTGGAAGGTGAACGACTTCACGAATGCCTCGAGTGGAATACCGTACTGTAAACCGATTGAGACAGAGATGGCGAATTGATTCAGCATCGAGCGCCATGCTGCACCCTCCTTTGATGTGGTAATCATGATCTCACCCAACTTACCATCATGGTAAGTACTGGAGGTGAGGTAGACGGTGTGGCCACCAACTCTCGCCTTCATTGTGTTTGAATTTCGAGTGTCGGGAAGTGATCTTCGAGATGCCACATAGCCCTGAACAATCGCTTCTGCAACGGCTTCAGCTTGTGGTGCAGGCATTGGTAATCGCTCGACGACTTGCTCAGCCATCATCGCCATCACCTCGACCTCTTCATCAACTTCTTCGTCATCTACGATCAAGGTTGGTGAGACAAGAGAAGACATTAGTGGCTGGGATAGTTTGCTGCCATCTCGGTAGAGTGCGCACGCCTTGTTTCCAGTCTTCCAACTACGCATGTAGGCGCCTTGGACATCTTTGAGCGTGACATCTGCAGTCATGTTGATTGTCTTTGAAATTGCTCCGGAGATAAATGGCTGGGCTGATGCCATCATGTCGACATGTGCTTCCCAGCGAATCGAGCGGACTCCTTTTGCCCCACATGGTTGAGCACAATCGAAAACGGGGAGGTGCTCATCTTTCAGATGTGGTGCCCCCTCAATCATACTGTGGCCGAACATATGTTCATTGGCGAGTTGGATCTCTTTTGCAGAGTATCCCATCTTTTCGAGAACATCGAAGAATGGCTCAGCGATTTCTTCGTCTGTCATACCGAGTGTTTCCTTGCAGAAATCTTCACCAATAATTCCTGGTGAAAAGAGCCCGCGAATATCGAGTGACTTGTCCATCTCCGAATCCATTCTGGCGAACTGCTCTTCTGTCAATCCAAGTTCCTTCAGTGAACCGGTGGTGATTGATGGGCAGTGTGAGAACGAACCAGTTCCTGTGACATAATCGATGATATCGTCGACTTCTGCGTTTGAGTAACCTAAGTTTGTCAATCCACTACGAAGTCCATTCGCCGGAATGATGAGGCTTCCGCCTCCAGCCAATTTCTTGTATTGAATAATTGAGAAGAGTGGCTCAACGCCTGTAGTGTCAGCACCCATAACAAGCCCAATCGTGCCTGTTGGTGCGATGACGGTAGTCTGAGCATTTCGGTAACCATATTCTTCACCCTGCATAACCGCCTGGTCCCATGCTGAACGGGCAGCCTCAAGGAGGTCCTTCGGGCATTTCATCGAATCGATTCCCATCGGGGGAACTGACAATCCCTCATACTCCTCATCTGGAGTATTGTATGCTGCTCGGCGGTGATTTCGCATTACTCGCAGCATGTGGTCCTTGTTTTCCTCATACAGTTTGAAAGGACCGAGTATCGATGACAATTCTGCTGAAGTTTTGTAGGATTCTCCAGTCATTATGGAAGTGAGAGCACCACAGATGGCGTAGCCGCGTGGGTCGTCGTATGGAATACCCATGTGCATCAAGACCGAGCCGAGGTTGCAGTAGCCAAGCCCGAGTGTGCGTGTCTCGTAAGAGAGCCGGGAGATTTCCTTTGAGGGGAATTGTGCCATTAGAACTGAAATTTCCAATGCGATGGTCCACAACCGAATGCTGTGAACATAGTCGTCGATTTCGAAAGAGCCGCGCTTCTTGTCGAAGCAGTGGAGCAGATTGAGGCTCGCTAGATTGCATGCGGTGTCATCCAAGAACATGTATTCGCTGCACGGGTTTGAGCCGTTGATTCGGCCACTTTCCGGGCAGGTGTGCCAGTCGTTGATGGTGGTGTCGAACTGAACGCCGGGGTCTGCACACGACCAAGCAGCGTTGGAGATGTCACCCCAAAGTTCGGCTGCCGGCATGGTTTCGCAAGGTACTGGCTCGCGCCCTTCCAGTTCCGCCTCTGCCTTCTCGGTCCTCCAGTAAAGATTCCAATCATCCCCACTTTCTACCGCTTCCATGAACTTGTTAGGCACCCTTACTGAATTGTTACTGTTCTGCCCAGATACGGTGAGGTACCCCTCACCCTGCCAGTCAGCATCGAACTGTTCGAATTTCATGCTGGAGAATCCCTGTCTTGCGAGGTCGAGGATTCGCTTGATGTGGGGCTCAGCGATGTTCGCGTTCATCGCCCGCTTGATTGACTTGGCCAACTCGATGTTTACCGAAGTATCCAACTTTGATTCATCGTCGCCCTGATACTCGGCGATTGCTTCAAAGATTGCGTTCGCATTTTTTTGAAGGCTCGCTGCACCTGCGATAAGGGCGCTTACTTTCTCTTCTTCCCGCATCTTCCAGTTGACATATTGTTTGATGTCTGGATGGTCGAGGTCGAGAGTGATCATCTTGGCGGCTCGGCGTGTGGTGCCA
>CAUZUN010000109.1:0-4315 GCA_963583115.1 Candidatus Thalassarchaeaceae archaeon | reverse complement strand
GTCAGCCTCATCAATGAGCGATTCTACTCGGAAGGAGAACCCGGCGAGATTCTAATCGAGGGTGATGTAATCGACCCACAAGTCTTCCAGGCAATCGCTGAAACTCGTGCGAATATGGGCCACCACGGACCTGACGACCCGGACAAGTTCACGGTCACAGCGGACGGTACAGTCGAGGTCCACGGCTACGATGAACTGGTCTATCTGGGCATTCTCTCGATGGCCAACAATGTGACTCCGTTTGAGCAGGCGGGTTGGGACCAATCAGTGCCAAAGGGAGGGATGGACTGCGATACCACACCGTTCGGGCTTCCACACCCCGATGACGAGGACTGCCTCCGATTCATGGTCGGTTTCATCTCCGTGCACGGTGTTCCCGCCACCAACTCCACCCCCGGCCTTCCACCTTCCGTGATGGGGTTGTACATCACTCCGGACAGGGAATTGGACCCTGCCAATCCTTCGCAGGGGATTGATGGCAGCGAGCCGCAGTATGAACGGATGTTGATTCGGTTCGGCCTCCGTCAGCCAGAGCAGTTCCCGATGGTTGAGAAGGCGTTGGCCGAACTTGAGCGGGACATGTCACCTTTCCAGAATCTCTCGAAAGGAGATATGCGGGTCCGAGCGGATATCGATGTGGCGCTCTCTGATGATGAGTATCCGGTCTCATGGGCGATGGCGACCGGTGAGCCTGTGGCTCGCTATGTGGCAGCGTCATCGTTGCAAAATGAGATGCAGTCGACGCTCAAACTCGGAGTCGTGTTCTGTGTCCTCACCCTCTGGTGGGGCTTCCGGCCGAGTCGGGAGGAGTTGGAGAACCGTCGGGCTGGGGGGGCTGGTGGCGGTCTGGAAAGTGACGGATTGGTCTGGACCTTCGCCTCGCGCATCTATGCGCCGGTTGCAGTCGGTTTTGCCACCGGTCTAGTTTTGGCGAGCCAATATGGCTCGACGGTCGGCTTGTTGCTCGGATTGTTCACAACAATAGCAGGAGTTCTGTGGGGCTTCCGCCCGCTCGGAACAGCACTGCTAACAACAACTCCAATCATCATCGTCGTGGTCTGGCTCTACGGGCTGATAGCAGCGATGGGATATGGTCTAAACATGGTGACAGTAGCAATCGCCACGCTCTCGCTCGGTGTTGGAATCGACTATGTCATACATGTTGTTGAGCGGTTCCGCGAAGAGCGCTACAAGGGAATTCCAACTCTCGCCTCCATCGCTGCAGTTGGCGGTGCATCGGGCCTCGCTCTGTTCGGCTCAGCCGCCTCGGATGTACTCGGGTTTCTGATCATTTCACAGTCGAGAATGGGCTTCTTCTCGCTTTTCGGAACATTTTCGGCAGCGATGATATTCTTCTCGCTCATCGCTTCGTTGGTCATCGCATGCGGATTGATAGGTGTGCTCAACTACCGCAAGGTATTGGCGCAGCGCCGTGAGCAGAAGATGGCCAGGTCACTTGCGGGTGCGGGGGCCGATGGCGAACAAACGATGGTGAGCACATGAGTGAATCTCCTCAACTGATTGAACTTGAGCGCCGTGTTGTTGACATGGTGCTGCGTTACGATGACGGCACTGAACTGACAATCGATTATATCCTGCTCCGCACCAAATGCCCATGCGCTAACTGTGGACCCAAGAGGAGTGACCTCGGGAGGCTACCGGAGTTTGAAGCAGAGGTTAGTCGTCTGCGCAACGAGAAGCCGGCGGTGGAGCCGGTCGGCGGTTATGGACTGACCTTCAAGTGGGACGACAGCGGTTGTAGTCTCGGAATCTACGGATTCGAACTTCTGCGTGAAATCGGCAGTGAATAAAGCCTGTTTTTTGGACGGAAAGGGTTCTTGAATGAGTTTGTGGTCGGCCAAATCGCAGTCGTTCGGTCTCCCCGCACGGTGGCAAGGAGAAATCTCCCATGACTAAGCCCAAGCCCAAGCCCGAGGCAGAAGAGGAAGAAGAGGACTGGAGCAGCTTTGCGTCCGCCGATTACGGTGATGCGTACGACCCGTGGGCTGACATGGTTCCCGTCGAAGAGGACTCTCCCTCCGATGATGATTTCGAGTTCGAGGAATTTGTGGAATTTCGCCCCGCCCCCGCGCCGGAGGGAATCGCTCATCTGGTCAAGGTTGGGACTTGTGATTGGTGCCTCGCTAGGCTATGTGGGCAACATCTGGAATGGTCCTCCGTCGAAGAAGATGGAAAGGCAATCCGACTCGCTGCACACGAGAAAAACCCCTCACTGGCCGGTGACGCTGACGGTGCTGATGGTGCTGATGGTGCTGACTCCGGGCTCGCTGACTATTGCCCGTTCTGCGAAGAGTTGTTCGCCGACCTCGCTTTGATTTGTAAGAGGATTACCGACGAGATGAGCGGCATTGAATTTGCAAAATTGCAGATTGGCGCTCACTTCGCCAAGGACCATGTGGCTGAGGAAGAGGTGCTTCGGAATCGACACGGCGCGCAGGGGAGCCGCGCTTTGAAAGCGGCGTTTTCGGATGCGATTTACCATATGCTAAAACCGTCATTTCCTGATGCTGAGTTCGTGAAAGAACATCCTGAAATTATGCTTCTCATCGATACTCTCACGCTTGAAATCAATGTTGATATCCGTTCTCTCTATCTCTACGGTCGCTACCGAAAGTTGGAGCGGGGAATTCCGCAAACTCGCTGGCCCTGCCGCGCCTGCAAAGGGCGTGATGGTGGCTGCGAGTCGTGTGAGGGAACTGGTCAACAATATCCGACTTCTGTCCAGGACCAGATTGGAGAACCGCTGAGGGCCGCGTTTCAAGCGATGGACACATCGTTTCACGGCATGGGAAGGGAGGACATCGATGTCCGCTGTCTTGGCAGCGGCCGGCCGTTCGTCATCGAATTGAAGTCGCCGCAGCGTAGAGTGGCCGACCTTGTGGAGATGACCGAGTTGGTGAACGCCACCTCGGCAGGCCGAGTTGAAATCAGCGAATTACGAGGGTCCCGCCGCTCAGAGGTCGCCCGCGTGAAGGGAACTGCTGCTGACAAATCCTACACTATCCGATTCAAAATCGAGGCCGAGACCGCGGTCGAGGAAGACCGAGTTTTCGAGGTTCTTGAGGGGTTGGTCGGGGTAACCCTTGAGCAGAAGACGCCACAGCGAGTGGCCCACCGCAGGGCAGACAAAATTCGCAAGCGGGATGTCGTTTCTGTCGAGAACATCGAAGTCCATGGCGATGAGGCGCAGATGTCGGTTCGAGTTGAGAGCGGAACTTATGTCAAGGAGCTAATTCACAGCGATGAGGGGCGAACCGTTCCAAGCGTAGCGGGGCTTCTTGAAGCGAAATGCGAAGTAATTTGGCTCGATGTCGAAGATGTCCACGCCGATTAGTGTCGCATGAATGAAATCTTTTGATAGAGCGACGCGCTTAATTAGGGGCGGCAGGTCGCCGAATCCCCCGTAAGGGGGAACATGGAGGCAATAGGGATGCGTCGCAGTCACGGTACTCGTCAGGGAACTCGCTCAATCTTGAGTCGCAGCAAGACTCAGCGCAGCCGTCTTTTCATCCGTCGAGCACTACACGGTTACGAAGAGGGCGACAGAGTCGCTATCGTAATCAATGGCGCTGAGCAGATGGGAATGCCCCACCGCAGATTTCAGGGCCGTACGGGAATTATCACCGGAAAGCAGGGACGGGCCTTCATCGTTGCAGTGAAAGATGGCAACATGGATAAGACCGTCATCAGCCGCCCTGAGCATTTGCAACCACTTGAGTGAGGTGTTGAATATGACTAACGAATCCGAATACATCGACTACGCAACTGTACGCAATGCTCTCGAGGATGCTCGCGAGCGGAGAGGCGAATTGTCCTATGAGCAACAGATGGCGCTCAACCATGCAATGTGGGCTGCTAGCACCATGCGAGCATCGGTCGACACCGACCCGAAAGTATTCTCTTCCCTACTTGAGAAGTTGATGGCGAATGAGAAGTTGGCAGCAGTGCCAGACATCGCTGCAAAGATTGCTGAAATCATTCCTGTCGAGAACTACTCAGTGAAGGCAATTCTCGCTTCCAAGAGAATCCCAATGGACGATGGTGAAATCGATGAGATTGTCACAATCGTTCGCCAAGAAGTCGGCTACGAAGGATGAAAATTAGGAGTATCCTCCTAAACAAAAAACCCATTGAGGAGATAATTAGGTACCACCACCACACTCGTTGGAGTTAATTGGCAGGACCTACTTCGCGGAGTTGAGACGAATGCATCCCGGACACGACAGGCAGGGCGGCGGTGAGCGGGATGAGCCGTGGGTAAGAGAGACCCACTGCCGAGTGTTGTCGCAGGGCG
>CAUZUN010000108.1:0-4321 GCA_963583115.1 Candidatus Thalassarchaeaceae archaeon | reverse complement strand
TGCTGCCGCCTGCAAGGCGTTCCGCATCGGAATGGGGCCGTTTGCCTTGATGAACCTGACTGGGCCGCCGATTGCACTGCACGCCAACGACTACCTCGCAGAGCAGTTGGACTGCCCTCGGTACACGGGCGCGCAGAGCCTGCGCGCCTTGGTTGAAGCGGGTGAAATGTGGCAAATCGATGATTTGACTGAATCTGGTGCTGGTCAGTCGAGCAACAGTGGTGGCAACGATGGTGGCAACGATGGTGGCAACAATGGTGGCAACGACGATGGCGTCGGAGGTTTGAGCGACGCGGCGGCAAAGGTCATCTCGGAGCGATTGCTTGGACAAGTTTTCGCAGTTGCATCCCAGATTGTATCCGAAGAAATCTGCTCGATGGAAGATGTCGACCGCGGCGCAAAAGTTGGCCTTCGTTGGGCCCAAGGGCCGTTCGAATTGGCTAACCGGCTGGGTGTGCAAGAGGCGCACAGAATGGCTGAAGCTTACGCTGAACTAGCCGGATTCGATGACCTCGGAGTGCTGTCATCACAGGCAAAGAGTGGCGAGCCGTTCTCATTTTCATATGTTGATTTGGAAGAAGATGGT
Organism: Candidatus Thalassarchaeaceae archaeon; assembly: GCA_963583115.1. Lineage (GTDB taxonomy): Archaea > Thermoplasmatota > Poseidoniia > Poseidoniales > Thalassarchaeaceae > MGIIb-Q1. Next base: position 3,735 of record CAUZUN010000108.1, on the reverse strand, counting down.
GGAACTGCCACAATCAGAATCAACCGGCCAGAGGCGATGAACGCGCTCAACGAGCAGGTTGTAACTCAACTCGGCGAGGCACTTGACGCGGCGAATGGCAGGAGTGACATCTCGACTATCGTTCTCGAAGGTGCTGGCAAGGCGTTTGTCGCCGGTGCCGATGTCAAGTTCTTCGTCGACAAAATTCGCTCTGATGCAGTTGGCGACATAGAAGACTTCACCGCATTCGGGCACGATGTGCTCAACAAGTTGGAGAATTCTCCAAAGACAACCATCGCGTTAACCACCGGACTTGCACTTGGTGGTGGACTTGAACTCGCCCTCGCTTGTGACTATCGAGTGGGCACACGGCGAACCCAATTCCGATTTCCTGAAACGAGCATCGGAATTTACCCCGGTCTTGGTGGAAGCCAACGCACCCCACGCATCTGTGGAATCGAGGCGGCCCGCTGGGCAGTTCTTGCTGGCAATTTCATGGACCACAATTCCGCTGCTGCGCTCGGCCTGCTCACCCACCTCGTCGAACCTGCTGAAGTCGCACAAACCGTCGCCTCACTCGGTGTTGCAGGTAAACCAGACAACAAGTATCCCGGAGAACCAGCCAATCCAGAACACCCGGTGGCCAAGTTCGCAACCGCCTTCTATGCTGACCAGAACGTCGAGACTCTGCTCTCGGGTGGCTGTCCCAGTGGTTTCGACGCTGAGGACCGAAATGTCAGTCGACAACTAAAGTCGCTGAAATTCGCCGCGCCAATCGCGGTCAAAATGGCGAGCCAACTACTCGACGACGCGGTTGCCACCGGCACCGACCTTGAGGCTGGTTTGGCTCTCGAGTTGACGCGACTCTCGACTATCTTCGGAACTGATGATGCTTTGGAGGGGCTATCTGCCCTAATCGAAGGACGGCGAGCCACCTACACCGGATTATGAAGTCGAAAGTGGCTTCTATGCAATGCCGGCCTCACAAATCATGCAGCCAGCAGGCGACCAGTGGGGGCAACAACCTCAACAGCTCGGCTTCCAACAGCCGGTAGCCCCGCAACCAGCACCTGTGATCATGGGTCAGCCAACGGTTGGACTTGGTGTCCCTGGGATAATGAACGCGCCCGTAACTCAAGCGACTACCGCACTTATTCTAGCAATCTTAGGGTTGGTTGTGTGTAGTATATGCACCGCAATCCCAGGTCTAATTATGGCCAACGGCGCTCTTGTAATCACAAACCAATATCCCGGCCACCCCGATGCTGGAACAGCAAAGGCTGCTCAAGTCATCTCTTGGGTAGTCATCGCACTAACAACCGCCGCCGTAGTTATCTACGGCGGACTTGCCGTATTGATGATACTCGCGTCTGTCGCTGAGTCTAACTACTGAGTCATCTCACAACTCGCTACGCCAAGTCCACATCATTAGACTGAGGTCTGCGACCAAAATCCACTCTACAATAGCAGCGAGGGTCATCTGTTGAATGTTGATGTATCATCTAGACATCAACGGTGCCAATGTGGAGGGCGCATTGCTGCTGCCCCAGCCAGCCAAAATCGGTGCAGAGCCTGTAAAATCACTGGCGACCTCTCCAGAGTCTGCTACCTAGCATCCAAGAGAGCCCGATTTTCCGACTCAATTTCTCGTTCTCATCTTCGTGATAACGCACGCTCTGATGTTCAACCCAATCTTCTAACCACTCATCCATATCTGTTGACCTCCTACACTAGTGCAGTAATTACACCGTGTAGTCCGGCTTATATCAACTGGGAAGTGAAAATGGGTAAACCTAAGTGCAATGGCTACACCACCTTTACTATACCACACCGGGGGGGAAGGGCGATGACAGAACAACCAATGCGACTGAATGAAGAGGAACTTGCGAAATTAAACGAAGCCATTTCTTCCACGGAAGACCTCGGCTTACTGGTAAGAGGAGTATTCGAGCGCAACGGCGCTGAGGCAGGCTACGACATCGCATGGGAAGTTGAATCAGCGGTAGATGCGCTAGATGTATTCGCCTCTCGCTGGTCAATCGAAATTCTCGCAACTCTCTACATCGCAGGCGAGCGCCGCTTCAACGAACTTAGGCGACTTCTCGTGGGAATCAGCAGCAGAACACTCTCTGACAAACTGACAACTCTTCGGCTTGCTGGATTGGTTGACCGAGCGGTTGTGGACGGACCACCCGTGAAAGTGACATATCGGCTCACCCAACATGGCGGCAGGGCGGGAAGGTTGCTTGGACCACTGGTGGCATACATGAGAGTCAACAACGGTTCAGTCACTGGGCCAGAGTGAAAAATCCTCTTTTTGAAAAATTCGTTTTCATTTTTTGAAGCGAACCATCTCCTCTACAATCAGTATCCGCGTCCGAACAGTGTACCAACAGATAGAAAGGGGTCCACACACGAAAAGCATCCAGTATGGCACTATTACAGCAGTGGGGAAAAAACGGGGGCTTGCTTAGCCTCGGTATCGCGGGCCTCTCCGGCTTTGGTACCCTTGCCGTGGGCTTCATGCCGTGGAACTGGTCGATTACTGGCACCATCAGCTCCCCTCGAATTCCAGATTGGGAACATCCCCTACGTAGGCGTATATTGGAGGCGTTGAGTTGTCAGCCGGGCATTTGTTATCGTCAATTGCAGAAGCGGCTTGATGTCGCTAACGGAACGCTTCGACACCACCTCGATGTATTGCAGATGCAGAGCACTGTGACAACAATGGGAGTCAATGGGCGTACTTGCTACTACGCTGGCGCACCGAGTCAACTCGAAGTTGTGCGCCACATGAATGTGAGAGATGACCAAGCAGCAGAAATGTTGCCTGTCGGACTCTCTCAAGTCCAAAAGGAAGTTGTCACTCGACTGGTTCAGGAGCCTTTGCCTCCATCTCAGGCGGCGATGGCTCGTGACCTCAACAGGAGCCGCGCTTCAGTCAACAGTGCGGTTCTCGTCTTGAGGCGGCGTGGCGTTTTAGACTCCAACCGACTCGACCTCGGTAGTCATTTGATTGGACTGAAGACTGGCAAACTCGACTACGAGTGGCTTGACGAGCGTTCTGTCGCTTCTTAGTCGCCAAACCACATAATTGGAAAGTTGGATTTTTACCACTCTCCAACGACTATAGGCAGAGGCTTCGATTCTTTGACGCTGAAAGGTTGCCGAAGCCTCGACGAGTGTTCTGTCGCTGCTCGGAAGGTGACTTGTCGTCATTCCTCTTGACGCGATTTGTAGTACCAGAACACCGTTTGTCATAGAAGGGGCTTTCAACCGTCGTCAGCGCGCTCGCTTCGATGTTCAGTGTGCGTCTCGAAGAGCACCCTGCGCCGAGCGCGCAGAGCGATGCTGATGTCCTTCTTGGATGGCTGCTCGACACTCTTGGTTTGGTACGCCGGCGAAGTGATGCGCTTACCGTCGAAGCGAACCAGCGACCTCTCCATCGATTGCTCAAGGAGCACTTGTTGGCAGAGCCGGGCGTTGGCAGGGATGCGGCATATCTTTCAGACGCTCTTGGCATCAGCGCAACTGCACTCCACCACCATCTGAATCGACTCCACTCGCTCCGCTTGGTCAGTAGCACTGGCGGTGAAGCGGGTTGGAAGGACCATCACCTAAGGACTGGCTCTCTCAGCGGTGCAATCGAGTTGCTGAGTGCTGAAACCCGCGCCATTCTCTCTCTTCGACTACGCCCATTGAGTGGTTGGCGGGTCGGAGAGGGTGCTGCACCGGAGGGAGCGGTTGAAGTCGAGC
>CAUZUN010000107.1:0-4323 GCA_963583115.1 Candidatus Thalassarchaeaceae archaeon | reverse complement strand
GTCCACGCATGATGACTCTACTTACTTCATGGTCTACTCCGCTGATTCAAACTGTGTGTCATATCAAGCGTGGGACGCTTCAATCGGATTGTGGTTAGAGTAATCGGCGATTAACAACGGGCCTGAGTTTAAAATTCCTATTGGGTACCCTCTGTGCCTACTCATTTTAGGGCTACGAACGAACCACCGTTCTCATCGAAACCGAACCAGTGGGTTCGGACTCACGAGGATTCAAGGCTCACGGGGGGCCACGGATTTCCTAGACCTCTATTCCACTGCATTCTCTGTTTCTATCACTGCATACCTCCGAAGTTCGGTTCTATGCTCCGTGCACGTCTCGTTTTAATCGCCAACCAGAGAATGGCCAAGGCAGCCAAGGAAAGAGCCGGGATCATCGCATATTGCACATATTCCCAACCGTAAATTTGCAGGATAGCGCCCGAGCCAAATGAGGCAATCGTCACGAGGCCTGACACCAGCACATCATTCAGTCCTTGCACCTTCGCCTGTTCCTCACTTGTGTGTGTCGTCGTCAGCAGACTTGTTGCTCCGATGAAACCGAAATTCCATCCGAGCCCCAATGCGATTAATGCAAAGTAGAAGTTTTCGACCTCATCCCCACTGACACTGATGAACGCCGCGATTCCAAGTAGTGTAAGGCCAATCGTGATCACCCGTAATTGACCGATTCGAGAGATTATCGCGCCGGTGAAGAAACTCGGCGCGAACATCGCGATGATATGCCAGCGAATCACGTCTGCAGCCCCCGCGGTGGTGAATCCAGTCGCTGTCATCGCCAGCGTTGTAGAAGTCATCACAAGCGTCATCATCGCGTAGGAAACCATGGCGCAGATAACTGCGACAACTGTTTTTGGTTGAGTGAAGATTTCTTTGAGATCCCGACCTGATTTTTCTCCTTTCTTTTTTCGTGTGGGCGTTGGGATATCGAGGAATAATAGTCCGAGTGAGCCGATCACATTGATTGCGATTACTGCGAGATAAGCGCCAGCATAAGGGGTTGAATCTATTGCATCGGTTGTCGAACGAACGATTTCTGGGCCGATGAATGCACTCAGCAATCCGCCGGCCAAAACCAGAGAAATCGCCTTCGGTTTAAATTCTTCAGAAGCCGTATCGGCTGCCGCGAAGCGGAAATATCCGTGGGTCGAGCGGAAAATTCCAGTCAAGCCCGCTCCTAGCAAAAGCAAGTCGAATCGACCGACATACAATGCCAAAGCACTGCAACCTCCTCCAAGCAGTCCTGCTGCCGCTCCGAGCAGAAATCCTGCCCTACGTCCAAACCGTCCCATGAATAACGAAACTGGACCTGCTGAAAGCATCGAAGCGAGAAGCATGACCGAGATCGGCAATGTCGCCAATGCTTTGTTGCCGGCGAGAGCGAATCCTGCTAGCCCGCCGAGGATGATATTGATCGATTGTTGCGAACCGAGAATCGCCTGTGCGTAGAACAAGACAGCGACATTTCGCTTAGCTTGACGATTGTCGAAAGCCATGAAAATTGGGATGGGTATATCTAATTAAATCTTCATTGGCAATACTCGAGTGCCCGAATCCTCGTGAGTCCGGAAGTTCAGGGGTTTAGAATCAAGGAATTGGAGTGAAATCTGTAATCGCTTCGCGAACTATCGGGGCCACTTCCTTTGCATACAGTTCAATCGAACTCATCAATTGGTCATGTGGCATACCGCCATTGCTGTACTTGAGATCAAATCTTGATGTCTGCAACAGTTTTGAGTTTCGAATAATCTTCTCCGCCACCGTCTCAGGAGACCCCACATACATCGAGCCGAGTGGACCGACTCCAAGCTCAAATTGCTCGTAAGTGACTGGTGGCCAACCACGCTCTCGCCCGATTCTGCCAAACATCTCCCGGTAATGCGGCCAAATCTCTTCTTTGGCTTGTTCGTCTGTCTCAGCAATGTGGCCTGGGCTGTGTACAGAAATAGGCAGACTGGGCTGTCCGAACTGAGTCAGTGCTCTGTGATAGAGATCTACAAAAGATGTGAAGCGAGATGGTTGACCTCCTATGATAGCAAGGCAGAGGGGGATTCCGTGTCTTGCCGCACGAACAACAGATTCTGGACTCCCCCCAACACCTATCCAAGACCGGAGGCCACCTCGTTCTGTAGTCGGGTAAACTCGTTGTTTGAGAAGGGGGGTGCGAATTGTTCCCTCCCAATCGAACTCATCCTCATTTCTCAGTAAAGAGAATATTTCTAATTTCTCTTCAAAGAGCCTTTCATAATCTTCCATCCTGAATCCGAAAAGAGGAAATGATTCGGTAAAGGAGCCGCGGCCCAGTATTACTTCAGCCCTACCATTTGAGAGTGCATCCAGTGTTGCGAATCTTTCGTAGACTCTAATCGGGTCGTCTGAATTCAGTACTGTAACGGCTGTTCCTAGACGAATCCTCTCTGTTCTACTGGCGATTGCTCCGAGAACGACCTCTGGAGCAGTGATTGCGAAATCATCCCTATGATGCTCTCCGACACCGAAGAAATCTAAACCTAATTTATCCGCTAGAACTGCTTCCTCAACTACGTTTCTCAGGACTGCACGATGCTCCTCGAATTGGCCATCGGAACCTCTTGTTACGTCACCAAAGGTGTTCAACCCAAGTTGAAACACGGACTCTTCATTTTGTAGCATCATATTCCCTATCCTATGATTCAGAATTTGCATGCCGTTTGACCAGCCACATGAAGCCGATATAGAACACGACTGGTGCGATTACCCAGACAGCTTGTGGAATCAATGTATATCCTGGCGACATCGGGGCCGATCCAGGTAAGGTTGGAATAATCACAGGATTCCAAGGCAATGGTTCGTAAATCCAAACACGGCCATTGAATAGATACTCGACTGACAATTCTTGAAAAATCCCCCAAATGGACATAATTCCGAGTTCTTTTGAATTGAATTTCTGGAAAAGTTCACCATCTATCCATCGATGGCAGAGATATACACCGAACATGAAAATGGCACCGTCCCAAATCGAATGCGACACCTTGCGTGGCCATCCATCCAGGCCCCATGGCCACTCCACAGCTCCATGCAAAAATTCAGGGCCCAAGAAGAGAAATGTGAATTCCCATGTTGATCCAATCAGTGTACCCAACCAGAACGCATACAGATAGGCTAGGGAAATTTTTCCTGTGTGATACAACCAGTGAAACAAGACTACAAAAAAGACAGCTAATGAAAAATCAGCAATCATCAAGAAAGTCGCTAGTAGCTCCATAGTCACTCTTAGTCAGTGCTCACCATAGTACCATTGGTCGCGCAGACGAATCCATGCGTCACCGGCTCCGGTTGTGAACGTGACAGTAATCCGAGCCAGACGTAGCGTACAGTCTGCATCGGCCACCACGTACGAGTCCGCTTCCGGTTTCTGCTATGCACCTAGTCGGTTTCACCTTCTTCTTCTCCTTCTTCGGCCCCGACTTCACGGCGACCCATTTCTGAGGCTTCGCTTCCTTCTCAGGCTTCGCTAGGGGGGGCCCCCGATTCAGCGAGGCGGTGGTCATGTTGTGGTGATGGGTGCATAACTCGACTAAGTTCCCGGGGTCAGACAAGAGTGCGGGGTCGAGCCCCTTGTTCATGATACGTCCCTGAGCGATGATGTGGTGCCATTCCGTCGGCTTTCTCCGGCACCCGGTGATGCTGCACCTGCCGGTCTTCTTCGGCATCTGGGCCATGTTACGTCGAAGGCTGCGTGGGCCTTCAACCCTCTAGTTCGTCTGTTAATAGAAATGTCAGTACACGCCGGAGTGCTCCTGCATCCTTCTGTACCAGCCGGACACGACCTGATGGCTCTCGACTATATCGAATCCATTCAGGCCCTGCATCGACCGAAGAATTCCGAAGTTGGCGTAGTCAGCCCCGTTAGGCTCTTCCTCACCGAAGAAGTCCCCCTCAATTCCCTTGGACATCTCGTCCAGTTGGTACTGGAGGTTCTCACGGGGCGGGAGCTCGAACATCTTCGCTCTACTCTTGCCTACCATGCGCATAATGAAGCCCCCTAGCCACTTGTTAATCAGGCGGCTACCAAACGAGAAGTTGTCAACCCTGGTCACGTAATCGAGGGCCTGGAGGGAGGTCTTGTACGAGGTGTAGATCACTGCGACGATGGATTTCCCTAGGATCTTGTTGGAGAAGTTCATCCACCGGTCCTGCTCGGGATCCTCGCCCATTCGCGGAAACGATCCCGAGTCATTGGCATCGATGTAGTGGAGGATGTAGTTCGAGTCAGTCACCTGGGTGCCATCGACGTCGACGAATACTGGCACCATGCCCCAGTCA
>CAUZUN010000106.1:0-4372 GCA_963583115.1 Candidatus Thalassarchaeaceae archaeon | reverse complement strand
AAGTTTCCTTTGGTTGCGTTCGCCCTCCTCGAGGAACTGGTCAGAGAGGTCAATCGGGCTGCGGTAGTGGGCGTTCAGCAGGGCGTGTCTAATCACGAGTGCTGGGTAGATTTCTAGAGCATCTGTGATTGTCCAGAAGTTTCCTAGCGACTTGCTCATCTTTTCCCCGTCGACATTTACGAATCCGTTGTGCATCCACCAGTGAACCACCGGCTGGGCTCCAGTGCAACATTCTGACTGGAAAATCTCCGCTTCGTGGTGAGGGAATCGCAGGTCCTGTCCGCCGCCGTGAATATCGAATTGTTCTCCAAAATATTCGAGTGACATCGCGCTGCACTCGATGTGCCAACCGGGTCTTCCGACCCCCCAAGGGCTCTCCCACTGCGGCTCTCCGGGTTTTGAAATTTTCCACAGCGCGAAATCCTTGTGGTCACGCTTTCCACTTCCCGTATCCGCCACCCTTCCTCCAGCGCCGGCCTGAACCGCCTCGATATTTTGGCCGGTCAACATGCCATACTTTTCGGGTGCTGACTCGACATCGAAGTAGACTCCGTCATTGCCGATGTAGGCGTTTTCCTTTTCGAGCAGGGTTTCAATCATTGAGATGATACCGGGGATAGTTCCAGTGACTCTCGGATAGTGGTCTGCACGCAGTACATTGAGGGCGTCCATTGCGCTGTAGTAATCGATGATGTTGCGCTCAGCGACCTCTTGGAATTCGATTCCTTCTTCATTCGCCTGATTGATTATTTTGTCGTCAACATCGGTGAAATTCTGAACATAGGTGACATCGTAGCCCTTCGCTTCCAACCATCGGTGGACAATATCGAATGCGACATAACATCGGGCGTGGCCGAGATGAGATGGTGAATAGGGAGTTATCCCACAGACATAGAGGCGAACTTTGCCGGGTTCGATGGTCGTAAACTCGACCTTCTCCCGTCGGCGTGTATCGTGGATTCGCAGAGTCATATAGGGTCACTATGACCAAATCGGCCTCGACGCAGGGTAAAAACCCATGTCGCAAGAGGGGGCATCATGGTGCGAACTGCGATGACCAAGCGGGACATGAAAGGGAAGGTCATTCTCATCACCGGCGCGACCCGTGGAATCGGAAGGATGGCATCTCATGGAATCGCAACGACGGGAGCGACGATGGTTGTCGTCGGCCGTGACCAGTCCCGTGTGGACTCACTGATTTCTGAGTTGGAGGAGGTTTCCGGTCACGGCCCGATTCACGGCGAAATCTGTGACCTCTTGTCACAGGCGGATATTCGCTCATTCGCTGAGCGTTTCACCGCTTCCCACGGCCGCCTCGATGTTTTGGTCAACAATGCTGGCGCAATTTTCACCAAGAAAGTGATGACTGTGGATGGTTTTGAGCGAACTTGGGCGCTCAACCACAATGGCTACTTTCTGCTCACTTCGTTGCTCAAGGACCAACTCGTCGCCACTGAAGGCTCTCGTGTAGTGAGCACTGCCTCCGATGCTCACCGCGGCGGCAAAATCGCTTGGAACGACCTGCAATTCGAAAAGCGGATGATGAAGGGCGGCTGGTCATCTTACTGCCAATCAAAACTCGCTAACATCCTGTTCACACGCGAATTGGGCCGTCGATTAACCGACACCGACACCACCGCAAACTGCCTCCACCCCGGTTTCGTAAACACTGGATTTTCAAAAAACAATGGCTCATTCGGCCGCTTAATGATGGTCCTCACCCGCCCCTTCCAACGCAAAGACACCCGAGGTGCAGAAACGGTAGTTTGGCTCGCGGTTTCCGAGGAGGCCGAAGGGCTGAGCGGTGAGTATTGCTACAACTGCAAGCCTGCAAAACCCAACAGGAGAGGTCGTAACGATGAGGATGCGGCTCGTCTTTGGGGTCTCTCCGAGGAGATGACCGGAACGGTTGGCGTCTGGGATTGAGTGAACCCAATGAGTTGGAACAATCGATTGCCCGCCCTTTCGCTACTTCTCACATGTAGTCTGCTTCTCGCAGGCTGCCTTGAAGCGGTTGAACCACCAGCAGCTGACCCAAACGCCGACAGTGACGGCGACGGGCTTTCTGACGGCTACGAATCGGAATTCGGCCTCGACCCAGATGACTCAACAGACGCCCCAACCTGCCAAGGAAGAGTCGAGTTTTGCCTCAAAACATACGACAATTTCACATTCGCTGAGACTCACAATTCATTCGCCACCAACGCCGATGGAGTCTACTATCCAGCAAATAATCACGACACCGGACTGTCAACCCAATGGAACGGCGGCGTGCGCGCCTTCATGCTCGACACACATCACAAGTCAGCGACACAGACAGCCAAGGAGGATGTCGTCTTCTGTCACGGCGACCCGGACCAACTCATCCACCCGTGTGGATACAGCGAGGTAGATGCCTTTGCGTGGCTTGAACAATTGAGAGATTTCATGGACGGTTCACCAACTGATGTGGTGACGATTCTGCTCGAAAATTATGTGCCGATAGACCATCTTGAGTATCTCTTCAACGAAACCGGGCTTCTCAACCGGACTTGGGTTCACACACCAGGGGAAGGGTGGCCAACCTTGGGGGAGATGGTTCTCTCCAACCGAACTTTGGTGGTTTTCTGGGATGAGGGGGACGACCCTGCCTACCCGTGGCTTCATCACGCCTGGTCACACAGTTGGGACACCCCTTACGGTGAGCGAAACGAGGATGAATTCTCTTGCGAGGTAGGGCGTGGAGATGGCGAACTCCCGGTTTGGCACCTCAACAACTGGCTATCCAACGCAGCCGGATTCTCTGACCCGCAGCGGTCCGAAGATGTCAATGACAAGGAGACGCTGCTCGCTCGGGCGCTAGAGTGCTGGGAAGAGGTTGGAAAACGGCCGACATTCATCGCAGTAGATTGGTGGGACGACGGTGATGTGGTTGGCGTAACTCAAGAACTGAACTTGATGGAAAGTTGGAATTCAACGACTGCGATGTGAATTTTCCTAAGTAGTACTTTGTTTCATTTTTCGTCGCTGTTCCGGGATACCTCCCTCCGAGCAATTCCCTTCGCAACATTGACAACCGGCCCGCGGCCGGGGAAATCTATGGGAGAAGAGTTCCAGTGTTGTGGTTTCGGCATGCCGATGATTTCGAAGGGTGTAGGGTTAGTTCTCACAGTGTGGGGAATTGCTGCATATGTCATCAGTGACATGGCGAGTCTCACGGCAATGATTCCCACCTTCATGGGTGCACCAATTCTCATCATGGGCTTCGTTGCCGAGAAGATGCCAGAGAAGCGCAAGTTGGTCATGCACATCGCTGCGACTTTCGGTTTGCTCTCTTTCCTCGGAGGTCTGCGCCTCTTCACTATGTTAGGTGACGACAAGGGGCTAGCTTTCTACTCCCATCTTGTGCTCTTGGTGTTCGGTGGCTTCTACACTGTGGTCTGCGTGAAGTCATTCATTCACGCCAGAAAAACCTCGGCGTAGCCGAGGTCTTGGTTTTGGGATCGCCATCAATTCTGCAGTCACACTTTTGGTAGTACAATCTGCCCGAAGGGCACTCACAGTGAATTACTCGCTGTCAGTGACTGTTTGCTATCGCTCGCCGCGCCCGCGAGCGAGTTGTCATTCGGCGGCAGCGAGCGACGCTTGGATTTCATTATCCTTCGACTTGATTTGATCCCATAGAATCTCTGCGACATCTTTGACATCCATCTCAGAACCGACCGCCTTCAGTCCATCAGTCACCATCAAGGAACAGAATGGACAACCAACCGCGACGGTGTCGCATCCAGTCTCAGCGAGTTCCTTAGCCCGAATCTCATTGACTCGCTTGTCAGGGTCCTCTTCCATCCACATCTGTGCACCACCTGCGCCACAGCAGAATGAGTCCTTGCCTGTCCGAGCAGGCTCTGCGTCGACCCCACCGATGACCGAGCGGGGCTCTTCAGTAATGCCACCGATTCGTCCAAGGTAGCAGGGGTCGTGGAAGGTGACCTTGTTCTCACCATCGCGTTCGACGTCGGGCAGTTTCCCTTCCTTTTGGAGGAGTGAGAGAATTTCGGAGTGGTGGAAGACCTCCAACTCGTCGCCTCCGTAGTCACCATACTCCTTTCCGAGAGTGTGGAAACAGTGCGGGCAAGATGCAACAATTCGCTTCACCCCAAGTTCCTGGAAGGTCGTCATATTGGTTTCAGCCAGCATCTGGAAGAGATACTCGTTACCCATCCGCCTCGCTGAATCACCCGAACAGCCCTCTTGCATTCCGAGAATTCCGACATCCAATCCCGCCTCCTTGAGCAAAGAAATGGTCGCTCTCGCCACCTTCTGATTGCGTTCGTCGAAAGATGCCGCACAGCCGACGAAATAGATGTACTCGGCCGGCTCACCAATTTTG
>CAUZUN010000105.1:0-4387 GCA_963583115.1 Candidatus Thalassarchaeaceae archaeon | reverse complement strand
TTCCCCGTCTGGTGCTCATCTTGCCGTCCGGTAACTTTGTGAAGGCGTAGAAAACGACCTCTGGAGTTTGAATTCCCAACTCTTTCAGCGCTTCCGATACCTGCTTCGATTGCAGCCGGTGGTCCTCGCCGAGAATGTTGACCAGCCGCTCGGCTTGGGTCCATTTCCACTCGTGGTAGGCGATGTCACGGGTCGCATAAAGACTCGAACCGTCACCCCTTCTGAAGAAAAATTTAGTCGATTTGCCAGACACACCTCGGCTCTCCAACTCAAGAAAATGTGCCCCGTTCTCCGCCGTTCCGTGAAGTGGGCTCGCCTCCAACTTCTCCATGATGACATCGACTGAACCGTCGACGATGAACTTCGACTCCTTGGTGAATTCGTCGAATTCGATTCCGAGGCGGCCGAGTGTGTCGAGCATTCCATCGAGCACCGGTTGATAGGCCGCCTCGAATAGGTCGAGAGTCTCTACATCTGCCTCTTCTGAGGCTTGAACGAGAAGTGTGACGCCCTCCTCAACAGCGGGGTCAGTTGCTCCCAACAGATTTGCCGCCTGGTAATACCGGACTCTCTGATGGTCCGGTTTCTCGGGGTGATTTGAGGGTTCATTTATTTCTGCAGCGGTGAGCAGTTCGCTCACCTTCCCCTCATCGAGATTCGCTAGCGCCCAAGCGAGAATTCCTACCTGTTTCCCCATGTCATCGACATAATATTCTGCCCGAACTTCGTCGCCGGCGAGTCTGTGCATCCGAACGAATGTATCACCGAGAATGGCGTTACGAGCCCTGCCGACATGGAACGGCCCATTTGGATTGGCCGAAGTGTGCTCAATCAGAAGTGAGGAGGATTCGCGGAAGTGGCCTGCTGATTCCACATCAGCGAGGATACTGCCGACTGTTTGACCTGCGAGCCATTCTGCATCGACGAAAAAGTTGCAGAAACCGCCTTCACTGCTAACCATGCCACAGCCGTCTATACCGCCGCACACCGGACCTAACCGGGTAGCGAGTTCGGCGGCTGCCTCTTGGGGTGGTTTCCCCAAAGCCTTGGCTAGAGCAAAGCAGGGGAGGGCGAGTTCACCTTGTGAGGGGTGGCGAGGTTTGCCTATCGAGTCGAGGGTCTTGTCCGGGTCGAGGTCACCCATTTCGGTCAGCGCATCCCGCACCGGCCCCGAAATCACCTCTCTCAACTGACGCATCTCATCAACTCCAAGCCCAGCGCAGTAACGCCGCCATTCCACCAAACGCCAGATTGAGCGTAGCGCCTTCTTCTGTATCAACAGAAATCAGCCTAACCTTCGCCGCAGATTGTTCAGCGAGCAGACTCAATTCGTCAATCAAATCGACTGATGCATCTTGGTTTTCCCTCACTTGGTCGGCTGCCGCACCACAATCAACACAATCTGGAATATCAGGTGTTCCGGTCACAGTCACTATCCACTCATGCTTACATTGGCGGCAGTGGTAAACTGCTCTCCGCTTGACGAGCGCCTCCGAAAGTAGGAGAGTAGCGACCGCTCCCTGGTCGAGGGCGGAGCGAATCATCATCTCACCATAGGTCGCCTTTGGATGCGCTTGCATAATCTCTTGCAAGAAATTGTCAACCCACTGGCGTTCCTCATCGAGTTCAATCTGCTCCATCAAGCCGCCAGCATTTTGAATCAACTCTCTCAATCCACTCTCGTTGGAGTAACCGACATCAAAGAGGGGTGTTTTGACTATTTTCTGAATTTCATGGTGAAGGTAATTGTTGTTGATGACGGTGTCTTTTGTCGCTCCGGGGCCACCGACAATGATTCCTTTGAGGTCGGGAAGCAACGGCAGCCAGTAGTTGCAAGCGCGCTCTGTGACCTTTTTGAAGAACTTGTCAGCAGCCTCCTCAATCAGCCGCTCAAACCGCTGTTGTGACTGCCCGCCCTGCCGGTGTTTGCTCGGTACGAGGCTGGAAATGTGCTCTTGACAGTGCACCCTTCGCCCACTCGCTAAGCCATACGCTCCTTCGCCTCGGTCGATGACGATGAGCCCATACGCGGTTCTGTCGATGAGCATCTCTTCGAGTTGTGTCAACTCAAAAGTCGATTCGCAGCGGTAGCGAAATGAAGTGAAGGGTTCGGGTGGGTCATCGATGACATAGGTCATCAATCGGGATTTGTTGTTTCCAATTATCACATGGCCAGTGAACAGGGCGAGCCCTTTCGGACCAGCATTCTTCAGTCCCGAAAGGGCGGAAGCGGCCGCTTCTAAGGCGTCGCAGACATGTTTTCTCGTCTGATTTGATTTGATGTTACGGGCTTGGCCCGCTTCATCAGCGAGTTGGTGACGGACATCGGAAACCTGTCGTTCAGGTGGAATAATGACTGTGACGAGCTGTGTGCCCATGCCCCTTAGGGGCCGTAACTCCTCGAGCGTTTTCTTGAAACGTAGTCGAATCGCTTGGTTGGCAGCATCATCGCTCATAGAACCACTCTGTGGTTCTCTCGGTCTACCCACCGGTTATCAATCCTTCATCCTCGGCTGCGGGAGCGGCGGCCGATACTGAATAATCGCTGAGAGCGAGAAAGTCGTACCTTCGGCATGCGTTCGTGTCAAAAGTGAACAGAGAACCATCGAGCGTGAATGTGGTGAATCGATTTTTCGAAGGGAAATCTCCAAAAAAGCGTCTAGACTCATATCGTAGGTAATCAACGCAACCGACTGCTATGGCGGTCAGTGGTGTAATTATGAGTCGACGGCGCTCCCGATGTATCGATGGCGAAGGTCTCAGTGGTCGCAGCGGGTGGAAGCCTTCTCTACGACGGACCCGAAATCAATCACAATTGGCTCGCTGAACTGGTCGCGTGTATCGGAGAATTC
Organism: Candidatus Thalassarchaeaceae archaeon; assembly: GCA_963583115.1. Lineage (GTDB taxonomy): Archaea > Thermoplasmatota > Poseidoniia > Poseidoniales > Thalassarchaeaceae > MGIIb-Q1. The sequence goes on along the minus strand of CAUZUN010000105.1, from coordinate 1,535 downwards.
ACCTCAAAAGGCAACACCCTCGGCTTGGTCATCGGTGGGGGATATTTGGCAAGACAGGGGATTTCGTCAGCGAAAAAGGCGGGAATTACCGATGTTCACGAGTTAGACCTCATCGGAATCGCTGCTACTCGGGTAAACGCGGCTGGAGTCAAAGATGCTCTCCGCGCTTCTGGAGTCGGTGCATCTGATGAAATTCCTGAAACGATTGAAGAGGCAGCGGCTCTTTTCTCACACAACTCGGTGGTGGTGATGGGCGGGACTGTTCCAGGCCACACCACAGATGCGGTTTCAATCGGGCTTGCGATTGCGGTCGAGGCGGAGAGTTGCACCATCGCAACCAATGTCGATTTCATCTACGATTCAAATCCCAAAACCAACCCAGATGCGGTACCGATTTCGAGGCTCAATTTAACCCAATTACAAGCCATTGTCGGGCCACCTTCCCACGCCGGTGCTGGACCGAATGTAATCATCGACCCAATCGGCGTCCAACTTGCTATAGACAACAACCTTGCTCTCTCACTACTCAACGGAGGAGATGTCGCCAATTTGGCAGCCTGTCTAGCAGGTGAATCCTTCACGGGAAGCGTTGTCGAGGTGTTATCATGAGCAGAATAGAGAAGCAGATGAAAAAGTCGATTGACCGTGCGGTTGGTGCCCACAAACCCGAAGGAAAACCGAAGGCTCTCACTTCAAATCCAAAGGCGCCGAAATATGTCGCTCCACACCGACATTGCGCAATCTGCTACACTCCGATTCACAAAGACGCTGACCCTCCGGTATGCGCCGATGAAGAGTGTATCAAGAAGAGGGTGAAACATGAGAAGTCAAGAAAGAGCCTCAACATCATGCTCTATCTGTTCCCCGGGATTGCAATTATGCTGTTCATGATACAGTTCATATGATGAGATTGGAGAGTTAATTTCATCGAAGAGTTCATTCACAACTAATGGAAGTCGATTCACAATGATGGTACGCATTCTCTCGGTTCTGCCACTCGCAACCGGAACCGTCTGCATTCTCCTCGTACTCGCCGGAGCAATCGGTTACACCGCCGACACCGAAACCACCGGAATACCGATTCCGCCATGCGCGCCCGGCTCTGACGAGTCTTGTGAAGTCGGTATGAACCACGACAACCTCTCAATCCCACAACCTTTCATGCTTCTCGATGTGAAGGTGAATATGGAATGGGACCATCCAAACGATGCTTGGGTGGCAATTGTTGACGCTGACGAAATTGACTGGGAAAAGTGCGAACCAAACGACCAAGGGTTGACCGGATGTACTGCCTCGGATTTCACAATACTTGCGGGTGGACCGGATAGTGAGGGCTCACTGGAATGGGATTTGGACCCCGGTTCGACTCGGTTCATCACTGCGGGCAAGGCTGGAACTCTCACTCTGGACACCAATGTTGTGACCTACTCCTACTCCGTTGGGCTCGGCCTCCTACCGATACTCCTGCTCGGTGCCGTTGGTCTTGTGCTCTGCCTTTCAGGGGTTCAGATGGCGTTTCCCATGAAGTTTGGAAA
>CAUZUN010000104.1:0-4422 GCA_963583115.1 Candidatus Thalassarchaeaceae archaeon | reverse complement strand
AATTCGCACCACGCCGACGACCAACGGGCCAAGGCAGGGCCCTCGCCCCGCCTCATCGATTCCAGCCAACCACATTTACTCGCCCTCAAAGGTCGAGGTCGAATTCTCCGTCCTCGTCGAGTGCTGTTGAGGTGGCGGCCTGTGAATCCTTTGAACCGGCCCCCTTCGAATTTGGTGATGTGAAATCGGGTAGGCCATCTTCATCGGTTTCAGATTCACTATCCAAACCACCATCATTTGAGCCTCCTGTTTGTGAGGAGGTCGGTTTTGAGGCGGATTTTGGGGAAGTCGTTTTTGAGGCGGATTTGGTGGAAGTTTTGGGAGATTTTCGCTTTGGTTTACGAACGGTTCGCCCGATATCCGGTTCTGGGTCGGGGAGCAGTACATTGGCAGGGTGTTTTTCGGACAAATCTCCGATTCCTGTAGCGAGGTCGTCCAGCCTTTCCAATTCCTTGTCGCTTTCGTGGTGGGTGAGCACGGTGTTCGCGGCGTCGAGAAGGGCAGGGTTTGGCGGCGGCCTTTCCGCCTTGCGTTTTTTCGCCTTGGATGAAAAGAGGTCGGTGAAAACTTTTGCAGCAACCTTCGGTGCCTCGATTACCGCTCCTGCAACTGCTGCTGGAACCGCGCCCGCTCCTTGCCTAAACTTCGCCAACCACTCTTCAGATTCTTCCTTTACCGGTGGCTCTTGAGCCTTCAATTTGGCTTCCCATTCCTGGTCCCTGCGCATCCGATAGGCTGTCGCCCTGTAAAGTGCCAGACCGCCGACAACCGCTACAATGATGGTGAAGCAAAGTCCGTTGAACTGATTCCAAAAGTTTGCGACTTGCAACTCAAATATTTCCCAGGTGGTCGCTTCGTGGATGTTTTCGGGGCGATAGGATTCTGCAAGGAACTCCGCTCCGGTTTCGTTGATGAAAATGATGTTGGGCTGAAGTGTGCTCTGCATTTCGACGGTCATCGTGACAGTCCCATTCGCTTCCATTCCCCTTGGTATATGCATCCACGCTCGGAAGGTGAAATTGACGCCCGGTGGAATTTGGTCGATTTCAAAGAATCGTGGAATCCCATCTGTTGCACCATGTGTCGCCCCTTCGGGCGGAACTAGGCCGTGCTCGACATTCATATCGACATGGAGCCCGATTTGAAGGCCATCATCACCATTCCCGAGGTTGCGGAGAGTGAAGGCGACTGAAACATTGTCGCGAGAATCTGTGCTGTTCTCAACCGCGCTCAAATCCCATTGTACAAGTGGGCCGACCCTCAATTCGACACTGCTAGTGCCGAGTTCCTGTCCATCACTCAGGTGAAGAGAAATTATCGCTTCCCCGTGGCTGAATGCTGTGGCCATCCCTTCAACCCTCAACATGAGCGTTGCCGCTTCGACAGTTTCGCCCATCGGTACACTGATTTGGCTTCTCGAGAGGTCTGCGCGCAACCATTCCTCTGATGTGACGACTAAAATCTCAAAAGTATCATCAAAATTGCCATTGTTGGTGACAGATATTTGGGAATTGCAGAATCCATTTGGTAGGATGTCATCGCCACAATCATCGTCTATTTCTAGCCCTCCTGCTCGTTGCCAAACAATAGAAGAATTCACTTCGACCATCACAGGTTCGTATGGATTCATTGCGCTCCAAACGAGAATTCCAATGCGCATATTCCCGGTCGTTTGCGAAGGTGGTTGGACTTCGACATCAACCGTGATAGCAGTGTTGGGAAGCATTCCCTGTGCGCCCGGGCCATTCAACAGATGAATATTGAAAATTCCGACTAACCAGCCACTCGTTTGGAACGAAATAGCAGGCGTATACCCTTCTATTGGCTCGCCATCTGAATCCAAAGGAACTACCCGCACAACTATACTCGCTGGAGCATTTCCAAGATTTCGGACAGTGATAGGAGTCCTCTGCTTCAATCCGGGGTCAAGCGTCAAATTCGCCGCACCAGAATCGATTGCTGCGGCGTGCCACTCGTCAACCTCAAGCGTGAACGAATAGTTGACCTCCGCCCCATCAAGGCCCGAGGTCGCCGTCATAGTGAATGGATGTTTGACAAATGCGCTTGGAGTCCCATTCGTAACTTCTGGTATGTAGATGTCAAATTTCGGCCACGCTAAGAAGCCCGGGGTCATTTGGATGGAGTTGGGTTGGTCGCACGGTGTGGAGGTGCCATTCCAGAAGCAATTCCAGCCGCTTTGCCCGAGGATTGTGAAGTCGACGGCGTCGGAGACATTTGCGCCGTTTGTGATGTTTATCGAGAGGACGATGAAGCCGCCCGGCTCGACAAAGACATTGAGCCCCGAATTCGGCCCCCATGAAAGGTTGCTTGCGTGGTTTGAACGCCCACTCACCGCCCCACCATTTCCGGTAGCTGCCCAAGAGTTTCCTTGCGAATTTTCGGCTTGGTTTTTCTCGCTCTGCGAGTTTTCATTGTTTGTTGCTTCCGGATTCAAGCCGGAATCATCATGCTCATCAAAATAAAATGGAGATTGGCTTAAATCGAGAGAACTTACGCTCGTTGCAGCCAATAATAGCAGGATTAGCACAACAACGCGTGCGTGCATACGAGGGCCGACTCCTCCGCCCTCTTGAATAGTTCCTCCGGAATGTTTGATTCGTGCATCGAATTGACCGGTTTCAATTAGATTTCAGCCGCAGGTGCTAAGGAGGGTGGCATTGTTGAACAATCATGGCAGGGATTTGGCCTTTCAAAAAAAAGGTGGCCGAGCCGGAAGGCCCGAAGGTCGTCGAGTATGATAGAAGCGAGGACACAGCGGGCGCCACACTCTCTGACAGGAGTCATGTTGAGGATGACCAATACAAGGCGGCATTGGACCTTTTGACGGACCCTCATTTGGGTGCGCCGGATGGCGGAGAGTCAGTTTCGCAGAAGGTCGTCGAGACCGATGGTTCTGAGAGCAGCAATTTCGAGGAAAGTGGCGACGGCTATTGGTATCGAAAAAATTCCGACGGCTCATTCGACCCGCAAGCCCATGTCAAAAATGAGGACGGCTCATTTTCTCCTTATTCCGCTTGAACCAAAAATTGGTGAGCCTGCGAGAGTTACAGAACTGGGTCGGGAATCAATCGACCTAACGCCTCAAGGTCAAACTCACCCGCTTGAATCGGCACCCGCAATTCAAAAGAATCCCCGACGACAGGGTCGATTTCTCCGATGCTTCCCACCACTTTTCCTGCGATTGAGATCGATGCACCTCTACCAGCCAGCCAAGGCCCTTCGCCTTCGGGGATTGCCGTAAATTCAACCGGAATATCAAGCGATTCAACACCCAAATCGCGCAACAGCGCCTGCGCGATTCCCTTCGCTCCAGTGAATCCTGAACCGACCTCGGCGCAGACCCAGCAGACTCGGTCACGATTTTGGTGGTTCTGAACGACAGTTCCCAACTCGTAAACTCGTTGGGGGAGTTCGTTGTGGCGGTTGGCGGCGAGAAGTCTGAGGAGACTCGGAAGAAGGTGTTGGCGAAGGATAGTGTGTTCGATGGTGATTGGGTTGTGTAATCGTGTCACTGCTCCCTGTTTAGCATTCCTCATCTTGTCGAATTGGTCTGCCTCATTCGACAGCGAAAGCGACTGAATCTGCTGTAATCCCTGACCCTGCAAACTCTCTCGGACCCTCCTTTGAAGCGTCATTTTCGGCAGTGCGATTCCGGCGATTGACTGCGTGCTGGTCGCCTCTCCCAAGTCGTCGTAGCCGACTCCAATCGCGACCTCCTCGACCAAATCCACCGGGTGCAGAATGTCAGCTCTCCAGCGCGGCATTTCGATGAGATATTCGTCCTCGCCAGCCGCCGCCTCCGCCCAACGCTCCCGTACTCGGGGGCCATCTGTGACGACTCTCCGGCGTAGGAGACGACCGCCCATTCGGTTTAGGGCCGCCCTAACCTCTTCGTCACTGAACTCCCTTCCCAAAACTTCCTCGAGCAGAGGTTTCGGCAGTCTGTGGGTCTTTGGTGAGCCGTTTGGGCAGTTACGCTCGACTCCGTCGAGCCCTGTTAGTCGGATGGTTTCAACGGTGCCACCGCGGGCTGCGAATGAGAGGCAGACGAGTAGTAGCGATGCTTCGCAAGCCCGCTCGTCCCAGCCAGTAACATCGATGAAAAAGTCGGTTGTCGAATCTTTGACCGTGGTGTGAGCGCCATTGATGATTGGCGGGAACGATAGAACATCACCTGAAGCGTCTAATATTACAGGGAATTTAGTGAAGCCGCCGAGTAAGTGAGCATATTCGATTCCCTTCGGGTGCTCCTTGAGAATTTCTTCGATGCTCATCGGTTCTTCCATTGCAAGAGGGATGAAACTGTAATCGGCTGGGACTGTGACTACGCGGAATGGAGGGTGAAGTGCGGCCAAGTCATGGACTCCTATCGATGAGCGCTTCCTGCCTCGCCCGAGCGCA
>CAUZUN010000103.1:0-4474 GCA_963583115.1 Candidatus Thalassarchaeaceae archaeon | reverse complement strand
AGTAATTGAGAGGGTGTTCATCGTTCAATCAAGAATTTATTGGGAATGGGAAATGGCTGAAATGAAAACCGAATTATGGTGGTGATTAAAATTGGTAAGAGTTCTTTTTGCACACGGTTTTGAGGGGACTCCGGAGGGTTCCAAACCGTCCTACATGACTGATGAGCTGGGCTGGGAGGTCGTCACGCCAGTGATGTCCGAGTTAGGCTGGACCATCGAACAGGAGACTGAAGTTTTGCTGCGACTGATCGACGATTCGGGACCGTTTGACATCGTTGCCGGCTCATCGATGGGCGGGCTTGCTGCTGCTAACGCCTCGGCGCTGCGGCCAAATTCTAATTTTGCTCTGCTTTTGATTGCGCCCGCCTTTGGACTCGATGACCTGTGGCGGGCGGGCGCCCCAGAAGGAGGGTTGGCGCACTGGAAGAAGGAAGGAAGTATCGAATATTTCATGCGAGGTTTGGACAAGGAAGTCACGCTTGGTTGGGACTTTTTTGTGGCAGCAGAAGAGATGTCTTGGCCAGAACTGGCTCACCCAACTGTGATTCTTCACGGGACTCAAGACGATGTCGTGCCAATCGAAAACTCCCGAAAGGTGGCGGGTTCGACCGGTCGAGTGGTGAAATTGATTGAAATTCAAGATACCCATCGGATGCAGGAGTCGGTGCACTACTTCAGAGAGGCATCAGCACTTTTGGGAGTCGAGTGATGTACGACGAACAGTATCGGCCGTGGTACTTCTATCTGGTAATGGGCATAATAACCGTCGAATGATGGTTCCGGTTTCCGAATTTTTGCTCTTACATCGATGAAGGAGTTGAAAGACTGGCGGCAACTCGACGGTTCAATGAGTGATGGCGAAGGTTTGGACTACGCCTCTTCGGGAGTCGACATCGACTTGGAGGCGGCTTCTGTCGCTTCCTTAGTCGGAGCCCTCTCGAAATCGGTGAGGCAAGCTGGCTCACCTGGCGCGCCGGTCGACCTGCCCGGCGGCTTTGGTGGACTCGTGGAGTTTGGTGACAATCTACTCGCGCTGGCGACTGATGGAGTCGGCAGCAAGTTGCAAATCGCCAACGAGTTGGAGCAGTTGGCTGGCGTTGGAATCGACTGCATGGCGATGAACGTCAACGACCTTCTCTGTGTCGGGGCTGAGCCTATCGCGTTTGTCGACTATGTCGCAACTCCAAAACCTGACCCGGCAGTTCACGCTGTACTCGGCGCTTCACTGGCTGAAGCAGCCTCGCGAGCGCGCGTGACATTGGCGGGAGGAGAAACCGCTTCCCTGCCTGGAATCGTGAAGGAACTAGACCTCTCTGGAACCGCACTTGGCTGGCTGCCAAAGGATGCAGCTATCACAGGTGAGGGGATTTGCGCGGGTGACAAACTCATCGGATTGCCCTCATCCGGATTCCATTCAAACGGCTATTCGCTGGTACGCTCGGTGGTCGAAAAAACCGGGGCAGACTTGAGAGCAGTGGCACCATTTGAGGTGGATGAGGCGAGGATAGAAAGGTTCGCGGAGGGGGCTGTCACCCTAGGTGAGGTCCTGCTAAATCCTACTCGAATCTATGTTGATCCCGTCTACGACTTGATTGGGGCGGCGCGGGCTGATGCGGGGCCATGTTCGGCGGCGGATTTGCGTGGTATCGCACACATAACGGGTGGCGGGCTGTCCAACCTTCTCAGGCTTCACGATACGCTGGGCTACCACATTTCCGACCCTCTTCCCGGGCTTCCCGAGTTCGACTGGGTGGCTGACGAGGGTGGCGTCGATGTTCGTGAGATGGCGCGTACTTTCAACCTAGGAATGGGCATGGTATTGGTGGTCGCTCCGGAGTGCGCTGACTCGGTGGTTTCGTGGCTGAACGAGCGGATGGGCGGCTGTGCGGTGGTTGGCGAAGTGCGAGAGCACGGCCGACGAGTTACTCACATCGATGAGCGAATATCGTTTGACCACTACTGATGAGCACCACTGATGTCGGCCGCAAGGCGGCCGATGTTGATTCATTCAAAAACCCTGAGAATTCAATTGTAGTCGATGGTGAGTGAAAGCAACTTCTGTCGCTGTTGTCGCGAACCTGTTATGGAAGAAATCGATTTCATGCTCTGTCATGTCTGTCGGCCATGGAATGATGCTGAAAAATTAGCCCGTCAATCAATTCCCGCTTGGCAGAGATATCTTCAATCGAACTCAGCCTCAGTTCTCGAGGAGGCGCTGGAATGGTTCCATTCTGCTGGCGTCATGTCCGCTCTTTTACCGACCGATGAGGCGTGGGCGGCGTTGTTGCGAGAAGTGAGTGGGAGAGACCAGATTCGTTGCCCTCCTGACCCACTGGTCGACCACCCAGACTTCGCTCTGATGGACCACATTCGTCAGCGTCTAGCATCACGAAATTCAGCATTGTTCCCCGGAGTGAAGGCCGAACTTGACCACGATGATGAGTACGAAGGGGTGTTCGCTGGATATCTAGTGAGGACTTCGGAAACAGCTCTCATCGTAGATGGTGTTCGGGTCAATAGAGGGCCCGGATTGCTTCTGTTTAGGATGATGACGGAGAGAAAAAGCGAGCCGGCTGGTCATAGATTTCTCAAAATACTTCGACTAATCGAAGGGGATAGCGCTGCTGAATCACAACAATTGCACAAGCAGCGACGCGGTATGCTGCGGGATGGAAGATTCCAGACCGCAGGCGCGGCTGATGCGCCTCGCTACGATGCGCAGAACGGACATGTTCAACCACCACCGCTCTGTGATTGGGATTGTGACCGATATCTGCTTGGAATCGAGGTCGGCGTGGCGGGTCGATATGTCATCCCCTTACCAATTCAGCCCCATTTGATTGAACAATTCCTGACGATTTGGTCCGGGCGACACAACATGCGGGTTTCTGACAGATTGAGAGCGCTCTGTATGCAGTGGGCACAGAACTTCGGCGAAGAGGCACCAAAGGTGAGAATCACACCTCACGAGCGTTCTTTCGGCCTACTCCGAAGCATCATTGACGGAAACCCAGAAGCCATCTCTTGCCGACCTCGGGGATTCAGAATCACCGGTACAATGGCTGTGACTTGGAGAGTTTCTCCCGGTAGGGGAGCGCACAACGCCCCCTACACAATTCGACCATCATCAATCGACGGAAAAGTGGTTGGTGACCCTATTTGCATGTTCGATGGCGGCGACCATCTACCCGATGGAGACAGGTTGGCATCGGTCGTTCTCGGTCTTCTTAACGATAGAATTCTCGCTCGCCAATTCATACAAATCGCAGCCGCTGCTCATCAAATCGATAGAATACAGGCCCGAATCGCTCGCGCTAAAGCGGTTGAAGGGTGAGATTATTCATGTTCGGATTGGGCGGTCAAGGGGCTCCAAAGTAAGCGAAGCGCACTTGAGTAAGAGGTCACCACGGAAGGTCATGGAAGAGCCGGATGGGTGGCCAGGAGAGGTCATTCTCGAAGGAAGAACCACACTCCATCTACCCCCACGGATTGGCGAGGAGGTGAACCAACGTGGCCCGGGCGACAAGGATGAGCGGGAAGTTTTCCACAACGCTGCTATGGCGGCGAGTCGTACTCGAAGCGTCCTACTCATGGCTCACGAATTTCAAGATGGCTGGCTTGGCTCCGCCGACAAACCGATTCAAACGCTCGACGCATTGACCGCAACAGGGGCGAGGTCGCTTCGCTGGTTGCATGAACTTCCAAAAGATGTAGTGGCCCGACTTCAACTGACACAAGTTGACCGAGATGCGAAGGCAATCGAATGGGCTACTGCTAATCTGGCTCACAATCCGCCAAAAAATCGGAACTCTGGGGTCGAACAATTGGTCGGTGATGTGCGTCAAATCGCTCTTGGACAGGGCTGGCAGTGGGTTGATGTCGACCCCTTCGGCTCGCCGATTCCATTTATTGACGCGGTTCTCCAATCGACCGCCCGGCGAGCCGTTATCCAAGTGACTGCAACCGACACCGCGGCGCTCACCGGCTCGTCACCATCCGCGCTACGCCGCCGCTATGGAGCAAAGGCGCGGCTCGACAGTATTGCACACGATACTGGATTGAGGATTCTGTTGGGATGTATCGCCAAAAATGCTGCAAGGCACGACCGAGCAATCGAGCCGCTCCTCTCCATTTGGGATGGGCATCACCTCCGAGTAAGTTTACGAGTAATCCGCTCGGTTGAGGCTGCGAACGAAGTTGAGGAAAACCTTGGCTGGAGGGTCGCAAACCCTACTCTCGAAGAACTTCCAAACCCCGAAGATGAGGGCGTTCCCCACACCCTAGTTCCACTCACAGAACCGATTGACGGTAAAGACAAGAGAATCTCTGGCCCCCTCTGGATTGGCCCACTCGGAAATCCCCGGACAATGGCGGCGATGACAGAAGAGCGAGCACTGGAATTATGCGCGGATAAAAGGGAAGACTCGAACAAGGAACCCGGAGACGAGGCCGCATCGCGTGAGGAGGTCGCAGA
>CAUZUN010000102.1:0-4513 GCA_963583115.1 Candidatus Thalassarchaeaceae archaeon | reverse complement strand
AAACAGGCCAAGAAATTATTCGTGTCCAACCATGTTACAATCGAATCGGGAATGCCCTTCGATGAACTTGCACAACTGTTCCGTTCGGCCGACCTTTCGGTCTACCCATCTTACTACGAAGGACAAGGGCTCATACCGCTCGAATCGATGGCGTCAGGAGTTCCCTGTGTTACTGTTGATGACGGTCCACTTCCTGAGATGGTGGACGATTCCGTTGGTGGATTGTTCGAGTTGGGAGACCCTGCTTCTCTTGCCGCCTCAGTGAACCGCATTCTCGCCGACCCAGCCCTAAGGGCTGACATGGCAATAAAAGGCCGACAGCGGGTGTTCGATGAGTACACCTACGAGTTGAACGCAGAAAAATACGCTGAATTCTATTCAAAATAGCAGTATTCACTCTTTTCAGGTGTTCTAAGAACACCTTCGACATGTCGGCAAAGTGGTTATCACCTATCCGCCTGCCTTAGCAGGCGATGGGAGATGGATTGCGTGGCGTATCTCGCGCCGTTCTGTTAGCTGTCATCTTCTCTCTACTCTCGACAACTCTTCCAACCGCAGCGGCCGATGATACATTGGCAACCGCTGCCACCATGACTGATGGTGTGACCGCAAGTGGTTATGTCGACAAAGATGGTGACACAACAGATTGGTGGAAAATTTACGCTTACTACGGCGATGTTTTCCAAATCTCGGTAGACACCTGCTGTGCAGATTGGTGGGATGGCCACGATGGTACAATGGGCCTCTATGATTCGGCTGGCAATGAACTCGCCTCCACCAGTTTTTCAGATGACCAGAATGGCCGAATCCTATCGACAAGCGCAACCTCAGAAGATTGGTACTACTTCCGCATCAAGGCAGTTCCGGACAACTTCCTTTCCAGCCAGTTTGACTACGATGCAACTCCCACTCTCATCAAGGATAACCGGGATACAGACCAAGATGGCGTCGTCGATAACGATGACGATTGCGAGGATGAGGAGGGTACCTCCACAGAGGATAGAGAGGGCTGCCCCGACAGAGACAGTGATGGCTGGTCCGACCAAGGAGACGACTTCCCAGATGAGCCGACTCAATGGCACGATGAGGACATCGATGGCTTTGGCGACAACCCCGCTCCAGCAGCGCAACCGGACGCTTGCCCTGCCTACTTTGGCCACTCCTTCGCAGACCGCTTTGGCTGCATCGACAGCGACCGTGATGGTTACTCGGACCCCGACCCGACTGCGATATTTTCGACGAACCCGTGGTTCTTGGTGGATGGAGCAGATGCATTTGTTGACGACAACACCCAATGGCACGATACCGACGGCGACTTCTACGGTGACAACTGGGCTGACCCGATGTGGAATTTCACTCGTGAGAACGGTTCGTTGGGAATCTGGGTTGACAACGCGACTCAACCCGACTTCTGCCCAGCGGAGTGGGGCTCTTCAGTGATTGATAGGTTCGGCTGCATCGACACCGACGGCGATATGTGGTCCAACCCGGACGGAAATTGGACATACGACCCTGACACCTGCGAAAACAATGGCACAGACTGTGCTGATGCCTTCCCGTACGAGGAGACCCAGTGGGCCGACCACGACTCCGACGGCTACGGCGACAATCCTGAAGGCAATGATGCCGACCTCTTCCCGAACAACCCGACACAGTGGTTCGACACTGATGGTGATGGCTACGGAGATAATACACCATCCACTGTAACAGGTGCTTGGCAGGCTGACAATTTCAGCGAAGATGCGACTCAGTGGGCCGACCTTGATGGCGATGGATATGGTGACAATCAATCCGGAAATGAAGCGGACAGTTGCATAAACCGGGTCGGCTCAAGTCATCACGACAGGTACGGTTGCCCTGATTCGGATGGTGACGGATATTCCGATGCTGATGGGGAATGGCTCGCTCATCCAGCAGGATTTGGTGACGCATTCCCGCAAGAACCGACCCAGTGGCATGATGTTGACGGCGACGGATATGGCGATAACACAGAGGCCGGCGCTTGGCAACCTGACACTTGCACAGCAACTTTTGGGAAGTCGTATAGAGACCGGTGGGGATGTCCGGACACGGATGGTGACGGATCTTCAGACCCACAACTCGAACTCGGTTGGCTCGCTCACCCAATAGGCGTGGCGGACGCTTTTGTCGATGACCCAACACAGTGGGAAGATACGGACGGCGACAATTATGGTGACAATCAGGCGGATGGCGCAATAACACCGGACAGATGCAAAGAAATTCCGGGGACTAGTCATGCAGACAGGCACGGCTGCACAGATTCCGACAACGACGGCTTCTCCGATTACGGTGACCGATTCAAGTACGACCCGAGCCAATGGATCGACACCGATGGTGATGGTTTTGGTGACAATGAGGGCGGCCACCAACCCGACTCATGTCCCTTTGAAGAGGTAAGTTTGGGAGTATCTCTCATCGACCGATACGGCTGCCCTGATACAGACCGAGACGGCTATTCTGATCCGGACGACGAACACGAGGCGAGCCCAGATGGAACGGCAGACGCCTTCCCACGCAACAGGATGCAGTGGGCGGACAGCGATGGAGACGGATTTGGTGACAATCCAATCGGTAGCCTACGAGACGACTGTCCCGATGTTGCCGGTTATTCAACCATCGACAAACAAGGTTGCCCTGATGGTAACAATGATGGATACAGCGATGATTACGGTCTAGTAAATGCGCATCTCTCGATGATGTCAGAAAACCCCTCAAGTTCTCTCTTCACATTCCTCCCTCCTCTAGTGATTTTCCTACTTACTTTTGCGATGGCAGTCACCCTGCGCTCGGGAGGTGATGAAGATGAGTAAAGCGACCGATATGACAGTTCGATGCGAGGCTCCACGCTTCGTCCAGATACAACAGACCGTTCTCCGTCGAGGGCGCAGTGGTACGATTTTAGTGGCGCTACTCTTCTTGCTTCTGCCGCTCGCTGCGGTTACGACGGTTGCTCAGGGAGACCCCTCCCACATACAGATGGACAGCAGTCGCGCCGACCAACTCGACCTCAACAATGACGGTGACCCGGACACCATTCGAATCGTCTACTTGCTGAACACCAGCTCTCATTATGCCGAGGCTGCAGTTCAGGTTGATGTTGAATCGGGAGGAATGCCGCTCACATTCTGGGAGAATGTCACTTTCAACAGGTCGACCCCCTACTTCGGCTCCCAAGACATTGAGGCTTGGGGCGATGGGGTTTACTCCGTACGACTGAAAGTGTGGGATGCAGAATCAGGCATTCTCATCTTGACAGAGGACCTGGGTGAATATGATTTGAAGGCGAAGTTAGTCCCTCCATTTTTGAAATTTGAATCGCCTTCAATCCAACCCATCATGATTGGTGACGACTGTTCAATTGAGAGGATTTTCAGCGATGATATCGGCGAACGTTACGATACTATGGGAACAATTTCGTTGACCGGCACACCATGGCTGGTGGCTGACGACCTCTCGGTGATTGACTGTTCGACTTGGCCTGCCGGTGACTATGACTTGGGAATGTTCTATCGAAACGGGCTTGGCTTCATTGGTGAGGCAGACTTCCAATTCACTATCCACACCCTTCCTCCGCCGGGCTTCAAACTGAATGTCACAGGACAACATGGTGAGGTTGGCAGCGTTTGCGCGGTCGCCATCGAGCCATCGTTGGGAACCACGATGGCGTTGATGACCATTGAATGGGATATCACGGACCCGCGTGGTGACGAGATAGAAAGTGCGGGCTTCTCAAGCATCGATTGTCGGCTTTGGCAGGTTGGCCTCACCAAGGTGAGGGTGACAGTTACTTCTGGTGAGGGCCAAGAGACGATTGGCGCTGTTAATTTAGTTCGATTGCCACCAACTGGTTCCGCATCTGAAGAGGTGTTGAATGCGTCAGGTCCCGAATCGTTGTGGCCCGACCGCTCACTCGGTGCTGGGCATGAAGCGACTCCATTCTTTGGTAACTCGAACGGTGTTGCACAAGGAGTCGTTTTCCTGATTGGAGCGTTGATTGCAATATTGTTGGGGATATTTGCAGCGGTGATGTGGACTCGTCGCGGCGAAGAAGATGGCTACATGACTGGCATCGTCGGTGATGCCATCGAACCAGATTCTGACGGATTGCCGAGTTATGTCGACCCGACAGGAGTTTATTGGAGACAACATGCCGATGGAAATGTCGATTGGTATGATGCGGTAGTCGACCAGTGGGTCCCATACGAGGAGACCTAAAAATCAACTTTGAAGATGCTAGATTAGATGTACCACCCTAGGTGAAAAGATGTCTGAAGAAGAAGTATCGACTAGCCTCATCGATGAGACAAAGTCGCTTTGGAAAGTGATTGGTCTCGGCGCATTGACCGGCAGTTTGTGTTGTCTGCCGAGTGTAATTTGGGTCTTGTTCGCAGGGTCATCAGCGATTTTGGCTGCCGACCAACTCTCAAACGACCTCTACTACAGTAGCGTTCGATGGATTCTCTACGGAGTCGCTGTGGTAATGGCAGGAGTG
>CAUZUN010000101.1:0-4540 GCA_963583115.1 Candidatus Thalassarchaeaceae archaeon | reverse complement strand
TGGATTTCCACTAACTTCAAATGAGCAGATTTTGGAACTCTATCCACAAGATTTCATCCCCAGCACCAAGGGAATTGACCACCTCGTTAAGACCTGTGAATTTATTGATGATTTGCTCGTGAGATTCTATGGAATGGAGCCATATTACTTCGTGAGAAATGGTGACGACTTGGTCGGCAAACTCGCAATCGCACTCGCGCCGCACACCTCAGGCGGGGTTCTCTGCCGCCTCATCGGCTTTACCGAGGCTTCGGGGGGGTACGCCCATACTCTGTTCCATGCAGCAAAACGACGTAATTGTGATGGTGACGAAGATTGCATCATGATGCTGCTCGATGGATTGTTGAATTTTTCAAAAGAAGTTCTACCTTCAAATCGGGGTGGGCGAATGGACGCCCCACTGGTTCTTTCAACCCGCCTCAATCCTGCTGAACTCGACAAAGAGGCGCTCAATGTCGACACGGCATGGTTCTACGAGCGAGGCTTCTACGAGGCAACTCTCGAACAACCCCATCCAAAGGAACTCGCTGATAGAATGGACTTCGTCGAACATCGGATAGGTACGATTGGAGCTGTCCGAGGGTACGGTTTCACCCGCAGCCTTTCCTCGCTCGATGCGGGACCGGAGAACTCGTCATACAAGATACTGGAAACGATGGTCGACAAGATGAACGCGCAAATCGAATTGGCTCAAGTCTTGAGAGCAGTCGATGTTCGAAAGGTAGCATCATCAGTCGTGGAATCTCATTTCTTCCCTGACCTGCGAGGAAATCTGATGGCCTTCACTCGCCAGAAGGTTAGATGTGGCCGTTGTGCTGCAAAGTATCGGAGGATTCCTTTGGCTGGAAAGTGCATCGCGCAGGCGAAAGTCTCGGATAACCCCGGTATAATTCGGGCCGAAGGTCCCCAGCAGTGTGGTGGCAATCTCATCATGACAGTATCAGAGGGTTCGGTCAGAAAATATGTGAAGGCGGCAACTCACATGATGGAAGTTTACGGCACTTCTGACTACACGAAGCAGAAGTATGGGTGGTTGGCAGAATCACTTGATTCTCTTTTCAAGAATGATCGCGTGACTGTGTTCACATTGGATGACTTTCTTTGATGAAATTGACCCACCTTAATCAGGCCTACGAATCCTACCGCCGACAAAGAAACCGATGAGCGGCAGCAACAAAGAAGTGAGAAATACTGTAGCCAAAGTCCCTTCTGAGACTTGGTAAGAGTCGAAGTATTGGTTGATGAATTCGAGTGCGAATATGAACACAAGCAAGCCAATGATCCGAGGAACAGCCGCTGAAAGCCCGGTCATCAGGCCGGACCATCTACCACCATAGTAGGAGGCGAGCATGACCCAGAGCATAGTGAGTAGGAGGAATAGTATGGCAGGAAATTCGGGGAACCAAGCGACAATCATCGGTGTCGAGAGAAGACCCAACGGGAAGGCCGTGGTGATTAGCAGAATGCGAAACCACATTGAAATTCCATAAACTTGACGCATCGCTTTTCCAAGCGCGCGAGGGTTACCACCCGGCAGCGTCCCGGTGTACTCAGCCTGAGCGGCCAATTCGTTACAGAAGGAGGTCTTGTTGAATCCGGACACAAATCGCATGCCCTTGCGAACTTGCTTCAGATAATTGTCGAGTTCACTCATCATTTTCATCTCCAAAAAGCAGTGTCACGCCGTCAACTAGTGGAATCCACGCCGCCTTCAATTCCTTAAGTCTCAAAACACCCTCCTCTGTTAGTGTGTAATACTTGCGAGGTTTTCGCCCCTCCACCTCTTTGCGAAACTCCGGGTTCAGAAACCCCTTTTTCTCGAGCCTCCCAAGTGCGGGGTAGAGAGAACCTTCGGTGATTACTAGACCTCCTGCAGTTGCTTCTGCAAGACCGGAAATCATCGCACCGCCGAAGTCTGGTTTTCGGTTGAGATAGGCGAGCAGCGCAAGTTCGAGAGCACCCCGCCGTAACTCGCTGACAGCGTCGACTTTGCGAGCGACAATCACCCTCTCCTGTGAGGTGCCATACAAGGTCGTCTGTCATAGCCTTCGCCATAGCCTTCACCCCTCATCACATCTGCTCCGTCGGGAAGATTCCGGTGCCGATGATTCGATTGTTTGCATCGTTTGTTACCATACCGGAAGCACCAACGGCACTCGCACCACATCATCAGAGGTATGGGCCCGCAGGCCCACCCCCACCTGGTGGTAATCCTGATTCGAGATTCATCATCTCGGTAATGGCGCTGCCGTCTCCACTGGTCTGAGATTGTGGTGCGACCGCCGCTATGAGCGGTGCTGCGAATCCAGCGGATCCACTCGTTGCAGTTCGGTGCTGAGCGAGGTCAGCCAACAGTCTGCGGTTCTTCCGCTTGTTCATCGTGATTCCAATCAATCCAAGCACACCAACTAATCCTACGATTAGGAACTGTAGGTTGACCAACTCTCCTGAGAGGAGCATGCCACCCAATTGGATGACATCGATGCTGGCCGCATATCCTGGGTCGTGGAAGATGTACTTCGCTGCTGGGTAGATAGCACCGCCGATTGCGATGTAGAGCGAGACGCTGACAGCGTCGTTGCTCTCTTGGAAAGCCTCGGATTCGTGCAGTTGGAAGGTTACCGGAGCGGTCACGGTGTTGACGCTGTCATCACCGACTTGTGCGGTGTCAACCCAGTGATACTTGTCTGGAACTTTCGTGTAATCGTGGCTCCAACTGACCGAGGTACCTGAAATCTTGTTGACAGCGCGGTTGTCACCAGCGGAGAGGACATTTCCATCCTCAATCGCCACATCGTAGGCCATCTGTTCGTCGAAGCTCCCTTCACTCTCATCCATCACATCGTCCATGAAGTCGGCGATTAGACCGAAGGTGAACGAGCCGCGAGCGATGACCGACTCAACCATCAGAAGCGAGTCTGGGCTGCTGTAATCCCAGCCGTCAATCGTCTGGTCATACTTGAAGTCGGTACCGACTCGTACGCCATTCCAGGTGAGATTCTGTTGAGGTCCAATGTCTTCGACCACGAATGGAATCTTGTCAGCGAAGTTTTCTGAATTTTCATCATGGTCTGGGTTCTCATCAAGAGTCACGGTCCACCAAGGAATTACTTCTTCAGTAACCTCCTCAATTTCCACTCCAAGGTGGAAAGTTAGCGCAATCAATTCGACAACATCGTCGTTGGCAGTCAACCACCAGCCGTCGCTGTTGTCGTAAGGAACATCTTCTGCAAGCAGGGTGAAGTTCCAGCCCATTGAACTGCCGTCACTCCACTCTTCGATGCCATCTTCAGACATATCCCAGTCTAGATTCATCGAGACTCCAGCGTGTACATCTTCAGCGCTGGTGATGTCGAAGTCGGTTAGGCCGGTGCCGTTGCGAGTATAGTCAAAAACACCATTTCCAGAGGTGTTCGCCTCATCGCCGGGGACGCCGGTGTCCTCGAATTCAATCATGTGAACGAGGCTTGTTGCAAAGACTGTCGCTATTGGTAGAGGTACGCCGGGAACTGACATTCCCTCAACCGGGAAGTCCTCCAAGTTCACTCCTCCAAGGTACTGCACCTCAAGGGCTGCAATACTGATTGGGCCGGGGTTTTCCTCCGAGCCCCAACAGACTGCGAAGTATGAGAAGCGCGCTGTGACATTGAGCATGACATAATCACCCATGCACCAATCATCGTCTTCATCGTCGTTGTCTTCGAAAGCGTCCTGAGTCCTGATGTTCTGGCCCGCTTCTGCACTTGTGATCAACTCGACATGGTCAAGAGGATCCATGCTGGAGTCGGATTCCAAGTCTGCAGCCTGAGCGCGTCCAATCGGTCCGAGTAGAGTCTCGAGCCAGTCATCAGCGATTTCATTGCCAGTATCAAATGATATTGCGGGTGCCGTCAAAGTAGCTACCAACATTAGCATCACCAGCAAACTCGAGCGCATTCTGCTCGGTCTGCGGATTCGTCCGTTCATCGTGTTCAATTGGGGGCTTTCACTCATCTTGTTCCGCTCCATACCAATCCTTGTGTCACAAGTTAGGTAAATACCTTGCGTCACAATGTTTACTCTTACGGGCCGTTGTAATAGGCTTCAGTGACCCGTTTGGCCACCTATGCGCATATTGAAAGAAGACGCACGCGCGTGAGAACGCCGAGGCGGACTTGTCCGACGGTCCAGCGATGTTGTCAGCGCTCAATTATCAGCGCTAAGATGTAATCACTCAGCGTAATCGCTCAGAATTCTTCATCGTCTTCCATCCGTCGATAGAGGTCGCCTACCGTCTCGATATCCTTGTCGACCTCCGCCTTGCCCTCAAGACCGCTGATGGAACCTTCACCGAGTTTCTGCTCATCACCCTCGATTTCACCGTCATCAATCGCCTCGTCGTCGCCTTCGTCAGCAGCCGCTGCCTCGGCGAACTGCTTCCGCAACCGTTCGCGCTCCACTTCGGAACTTGTGCCCATGTCAATTTGAAACGACTCAACCGCGGCTTCACCTTTTCCATCCATGCCTTCATTCAGAGAATCCCACTCTTCTCGATGTCGCT
>CAUZUN010000100.1:0-4559 GCA_963583115.1 Candidatus Thalassarchaeaceae archaeon | reverse complement strand
CGTTAGTCAACCCATTAGATGGCTGTTTTCATCCTCGTGAAAGACACGAGTGATGTCAGAGCAGACCTTCACCGAACTCATCGAAAATCCGCGCCGCTTCCAAATCCTCTGGAAGATGTTCAAGCGCTTGACGAGCCGCCTCAAAGGCTGCCATCTTGTTTCCTAGTTTTTCATGGACCTTTGCGAGGTTGAGCCAAGGGAATCCAACCGCTTCGTAGCGGGGCGCCTCAGTAGCCGCTCTCAGCCACGGAACCGCTTCTCGCGGTTCACCATCTGTTAGTAGGATTGCACCGATATCGTTCCATGGATTTCCCAGCGTAGCATCGACTTCAATCGCCCTTCTACACCAAGCGAGTGATGCTTGAGTGTCACCCGTCTGGCCGAGCGCCCATCCAAGAAAAGTAGCCGCCTCAGCGCTCGGCATCATTTTGAATGATTCAGAGTGGTGCTCTACAGCCAAATTGAACACTCCGAGTTGCTGCAACACATGACCCATCCTGAACAGGTCATCACTCAACCGAGAGCGAATTTCATCAGACCCATCATCATCAGGATGGAATGGTGCCATAGAATCCCAAATATCCTCAATCATCCGCAGTGAACGCTCGGGCGCGAATCGGTCCCGCAACGGGTCACAGTTTGAGTAAGTCCAAGCCCGAAGAAGAGCCACCTCATCGACCTCTATATCTTCATCAATTTCAGCCGGCGGGTCCATTCCTTCAAGCACTTCGTTGACGACTGGTTCAAACTCATCGACCGACCAACAGGTAATCCACTGGGCGGCCAACTCTCGCCTGCCCGCCCGCGTGATAACTTGGATCACCGGCGCTTCATCGCTTCCAATCACGACCAACCCACAGCCATCTTTGGGAAGCTTCCGTAACAGTTCCACTGGTAGGTTTGGCAGTGAGGAGGTGAGTAAAATCCTATCCCATTCTTCACTTTCATCAAGCGTCAGGTCGGCAAGTTCCCCCAAACCACCCCAAGTCACCTCACAACCAAGGTCTGTCGCAAGTTGGCCACAATCACCATTTTTCCACCACTCTTGCAGCGCTTTTCTGCGTAGTGAATCCGGCTCTATAACAAGTACTTCAGAGGCACCCAGCCTAACCAGAAGTTCAGTCCACCAGTTGCCCCGCGGCCCCATCAAAAGGACTCTATCTCCAACTTTCACTCGCAGCAATTGCAGGACTTGAATAGTCTCGTAATGACTTGGAAGCAGCGGTGAACGGGCGTCCACATCATGCCAAAACGGCAGTCGTAGCGATGAGCCTTCCAAATCGACAACATCCAGAAGAGGTTGTGGGAGTGCGTGAGGGGTGCGAGGTGCAGAGAGCAGAGCCTCTTGTAGACGCGAATCAGAAAGCACACCCATCGCGGCCAAACGAAGCACGGTTTCAGCGTGGTCAGGTAGTCTTGGGACACTGTCCACATCTGGTAGCATCGAGAGGTCGCAATCGCTCGCCCCGACCCCCCATGCAGTCTCCATTGAGACGCCTAGTATGGCGTTGCGCCTTTCAATTAATGCCTAAGCCATTCAGCAAGAGGCCGTTTTACCAACTCACCGGAGTAATTCGTCAACCGAGTCGACAACCAAGTCCGGGTTCTGTTGCGCTTCCTCTAAGTCTTCTAGAGTTGCCTCCCCACTCAAAACGAGGATACCCCTCACTCCAGCCCGTTCAGCCATCTCCATATCTGTGTAGAGCCGGTCTCCAACCATCCCACATTCACTCGGCTCTACTCCAAGTTCGCGAATCTTGTGAGCGATCATTCCTGGGCGTGGTTTGCCGCATACGAGTGAGGGTACAACTCCAGTGGCTGCCTCAAACATTGCGAGATAGGCGCCGACATCTGGCAGGCCGCCATCCGGTGACGGGCATACTACATCTGGGTGAGAGGCGATGAGAGGCACACCTGCGTGCAGGTGTTTGGAAGCGGTCGCAATCTTATGGTAATCGATTTCAGTGTCATAGCCGATAACAACCGCTTTTGGGCGCTCGCTGTTGGTATTGATTCCAGCCTCTTCCAACATCTCGCGCATCCCTTGAGTGCCTACAAGAAAGACGCTATCGTATCGCACATCACTACCTAATTCGGGTAGAAGATGTGCGAGTAGGTGATGGGTGGAGAGCATAATCTCCTCGGGTTTGGCGGGAATACCCATACCTTGCAACTTTTCCACATATTGGATGACCGAGCGGCTGGAATTGTTTGAGAGAAAGAACCGTTTCACGCCCTGTTCGTCACACCGATTCAAAAATTCGAGAGCACCTTCAATCAGTTCGTCGCCGAGGTAAATGGTGCCATCAAGGTCCAAAAAAAGGCAGCGAATTCCGTTCAGTGAGGCGCTCATATCGTCACTTCAGAATAGTACCATCTTCAGCATCGCCCAAGTGCCAGCCATCTCTGCCTGACCCGACTTTGTTGAGCAGGCGAGTTCCAACTGGTCGCGAATCGCCTTGCCCCGCTTGTTGTCCTTCGACGCTTTCCTTAGAAGCCAGTTGAGAAGCCATTTCTTCCTTACCAATTTCTGCAATTTGTAACTCGTTGAGAGGACAGGACCGAGCCGTTCCCACATATCGAGTTGGTATTCATGAGCCGCTTCTCCAGTGAAGGCGAGTGAACCGTTTTTTCCTTTCAGATATGGGATGAGAACCTTGCCTGAGAGTAGTGCCTGATGGAGCCCTTCACCGGAGAATGGGTCAACCCAACTAGCAGCATCACCAATACAGGCCGCTCCCTCCATCGCGAACCGACGAGGCTGGTAACTCGGCGCATTTTTTCGTGGTGAACCACAGGGGATTAGATGCCCTTTGTCGGTCCCTTCAACAATCTTACAACCGGCAAATCGTTCCTTGAATTTAGGGTGGTCATTGATGACCCACGCCTGCAATTCTCTCAACTTTGTATCGATTTTGTTCATGTCGCTGATGACCATACCACAACCAACATTCGAAATCTTATCGTTGACGGGGAAAATCCAAAAATATCCATTGGCGAGTTTGCCTCCGATGAAATGGATTTCAATAGGCCCCGTATCTCCACCGTTATCCATCTCCCAATATTCTCGGTAGGCGGCGATGTAGTGGTCGTTGTCACGCATCGGCTCATCGTGGCACTTCTCAGTGATGGTTCGCGCCACTGGACAGTTGAATCCCGATGCGCCAACAGTCAATGGGGCACTGAATGAGAATTCTTGTTTGTCAGCACCTCGACCAATAGCACCAGACACACCGGTGATTTTCTGTGAATCACCTTCCCCATCGACGTGAACATCTTTGACGCTGAATCCCTGAATTACAGCACCACCATTCTCGAGCACCAACTCAACAGCCCGCTTGAACATCATGTAGTCAAATTGTATTCGAGGTAGTGAATATCCCGCGGTCTTGTCTTCGACTTGGTCCTCAGGGAGATTGATTTTCACTTCGGTCCCCTTACCCGGAGCAGAGAAAACAATGGAATCCACCCTGAAAAGAGGGGTTGCCTCAATCATCGGCCGTACTCCCAACTCTGTGACAATCCGCATACTTGAGCCGCCTGCGGCATCACCACAAGTCTTGTCGCGAGGCCACACCGCCTTTTCCAAGAGTAGCACTTTGTGACCGGCTAATGCAGCAAATGCGGCTGCTGAAGAACCTGCAGGGCCCCCCCCGGCCACTATGACATCAAAAGTAGCGCCATCCACAGGAATTGGCCCACTTTCAATGGGTTGAGTCCACTCGTCGACCAACCTGTCTGTCCCCTCGGGATGCATTCGCGCCGACCCCACCCTTCAACCGTTCCCCCGATGCTCATCTCTCCCAAGCCGCAGATTGATGCGCCGCCTTGCCCTCCCCCAACCATGGCCGGAGAGGTTGTTGTGGTATCTACAACCCTTCCGGGAAGCCTCAACGAAGATGGAGTGAAAGCATTCCTCGAACCATTTGTGAATGGCCGACTGGCCGCCTGTATACAGAGAAGTAAAGTAAGTTCATCCTATATTTGGAAGGGAGAATATTGCGATGAAGAAGAGTGGAAAATTGAATTGAAAACAAGCCGTTCACGGCTCGCAGAACTACTCACTTTGCTCGCTGAGTCCCACCCGTACGAAGAACCAGAGATAACCCATACAATTCAAGGGGCGAGCGAGGGCTACGCTGATTGGGTAACAGAAGTCACGGAGGGGTGAAATGGAAATTTGGAGTGCAATTGTTGCCTTGAGCCTTGGACTAGGCCTCTCTGCTGCCTGTGGGTTTAGGGTGTTCATTCCTCCATTAGCGATGGGGCTTGGCGCCCGTGCGGGCTTGATGGAATTAGGAGAATCTTGGGCGTGGGTCGGAGATACCTGGGCGATTGCAGTTTTCACAGTGGCTACGCTGCTTGAAATCGGGGCATATTACATTCCTTGGCTCGACAATCTTCTCGATACCATTACCACCCCTTCAGCGATAATCGCCGGAATTTTGGTCACTTCAGCGAGTTTGGATGGGATGGACCCAACGCTACAGTGGATATTGGCGGTTGTTGCTGGTGGTGGAACAGCGGGAACGGTTCAACTCGGAACAGTTGCGACCCGA
>CAUZUN010000099.1:0-4560 GCA_963583115.1 Candidatus Thalassarchaeaceae archaeon | reverse complement strand
TGAATGGTTGACATGCTGGTTCAGCGATTAGCAAAGTTCCGATTCGATGCAATCGGAATCCACGGCGACCTCCCGCAGAACAAGCGAGAGCGCATCATCAACGATTTCAAGGCGGGTGCGACCAAGATTGTCATCGCAACAGATGTCGCTGCCCGCGGACTCGATGTTGAAGGAGTTACAATCGTAGTGAACTATGACCTTCCTTCGGATGTCGAAAGTTATGTCCACAGAATCGGGCGGACCGGAAGAATGGGTCGAAAGGGCGAGGCGTGGTCGTTCGTCAGCAACGACGACAAGCAGCAGTTGCAGAAAATCGCAGCAACTTGGAATCTTCAAATCCCCCAGCATGACCCCCCCGCTCTACCAGAGGGCGTTACCCGGGACCCAATCGGTCGCCAGCGCGACTGGGCTGAGGTCTCCAACAACTTCGGAATGGTTCCAGTTCGCTTTAGCGTCGGAAAGACAGAGGAAGCCTCCTCTCGCAAACTCTCTGACTGGATTATCAAAGAGGCAAAACTTCCTGAGGTCGCCATCGGTGAAATCGAAGTAAATGATGCTGAGAGCATCGTCGAAGTTCATGTTGACCGAGTAGAAACAGTGCTCAAAGTGATGAGCAGCCGAGATTGGAACGGTCAGTCAGTCAAGGCAGAAATCGCCAATTGATAGACTCAATTTGTCTTTGAAGCAAGATTACTCTTCTTCTGATTCGGGAGTTGGCAATTCGCCATCATCGTCTTCCCACTCGATTTTGACAGTGGCAAATAGTCCAATCACCGTCGCTACGAGCATAGAACGCCAAGCCAACCCGGTAACATCCGAAACCACGGCATTCCGGGCAGCACAGAGTGCCGGTGTCGCGGCCGCATCACAGCCGTCAGCCAAGAATCGAAGTTCTTCTGTCGAATCAGCGAACGCCAACACATAGGTCGCTCGAAGAATCATCAGTAGTGCGACAGCGAGGAGCGCCATCGACCAGCGGGGCATTGGTGTTCTACCAGAGAATCCTTTAGGTCTGGAAAATAGTGATTCAACTCCTCCCATCTTACGAGTCTTTGCTGGGCCGCCCACTGACAGGTACCAACCTGTCCAACCTAACATTATCAAAATCAGGAATCCGTAATCTAGCATGAATTGATGGAATTTCATCATTGGTGCCCAGCACCCATACTCGCCTGGATTCGCAACACACCCCTGAACTGCCAGAGGATAGAGAACTAACAATCGAACGATGTTGAGGACTGTGATGACACCTGCTATCGTCAGCATCCCGCGTAATTTATCCTTCGAAGAAATCCCCGGAGTCATCCAAATTAAAAAGGAAACAAAAGCGATTTCATGCACTGCAACGCAGTCATCTGTGACATCTAACGGAGGCATCCCACTCCCAACAAAGGAGGGGTGGAAGAACTCGAGAACTTTTCCAGGTTCGTTTGCGATGGCGAAGTAGGCGACAGTCTCACTACCGAATAGGAGGCCGTGAAGGTGAAACCAAATCCAAGTAATGAGTTGCTGATATAGGAGAAATGTATCGTCTGGAGTGGTCAACCACCGGTAAGTCACCTCCCCTAACATCAGAAGCAGGACAACACTGCCGATGATTTTCAATTTGGCAGCGATTTCTGACCATGAGACATCATCTCCGGCCTTCTGCATAGCCGTTCCTAGCCACCCTATCGTATCAACCCTACACGCCGGCATGGGTTCAAAAAAGGGGTCTTCGGTCGGGAGGTTCGGAGGGGGCAACACTGCGCACACTCGACCTGTTAGGTTACCACTGCCCCGTGCCCGTTCACGAAACACGCAAGGTCCTCGCTACACTTGATTCGGGGGCTGAATTGGAGGTTCTTGTTGATGACCCCGAGACAAAGCATGATATCCCCGCGCTCTTGGTTAAAATCGGTGCAACTTTGGTTCTCGTCGAGGAAGAAGCGGGAGAGATTCGATTCGTAATCAGGAGGTAGGAACAATGTCGATTGAAGATAAACATGTCAAAATTGCTGAGGCAGAAGACATTCCATCCGATGCGCGTCTGCCAACTTCACACGGAGAATTCAGAATTCGAGTGTTTCATGAGGAGAGCACAGGGTTCGACCATGTAGGGCTAACTCTTGGTGACATGTTCGGTCCAGACCCGGTCCTCGTTCGAATCCATTCGGAGTGTTTGACCGGAGATGCGTTGGGTAGCACTCGATGTGACTGCGGGGCTCAACTCGACGCCGCTTTGATGCAGATTCAGGAAAGTGGCTGGGGCTGCCTCGTTTATCTAAGGCAGGAAGGGCGAGGAATCGGCCTTCATGAGAAGATCAAAGCGTATCATTTGCAGGACATGGGTGCTGACACGATTGAAGCAAACTTGATGCTCGGGCATCCTGCTGATGCGCGGGACTATAGAATTGCAGCGAAGATTCTCAAGACTGTAGGAATCAGTTCAGTCTGTTTGCTCACCAACAATCCAGACAAGGTTCAACAGATGCGAGAATTAGGCATCAATGTTGTCGAAAGAATGCCGCTTGTAGTCGGAGTCAGTGAAGATAATGTTGACTATCTCACCACTAAAGTTGAACGAATGGGGCATACCATCGACCCAGATTCACTCAACGGAAAATGAATTACTACTGAGCGAAGCGAGGGAAGTTTGAACTTCGCTTGATAATTGACTTTATTTTAGCGAAGCAAACGCCGCATAACATCTCAATTTTGCGTTTGTGTTAGGTCTCGGCCCCACCGCGCAGCATCACGATTCAATCAATAAAAATCACGAAGGGGCCGCGACCGGGAATTGAACCCGGGTTGGCGGATCCACAGTCCACCGTCATAACCACTAGACCACCGCAGCCATCGTGTGAGCCGGCCGTCACACCGACTCCATATCAACCTTCCATGAGCCCGGGGATGCGACGGTTTGAAGCGTCACCGCCGTCGCAGGTGCACCATGAGAAGCATCCGTTCAGCAATAATAGCAATTTGCGTCACCTCCCTTTTCCTGTTTGCAGCGCCGAGTTCTGTCTACGCCGACACCGTAATTCGGTCCGAGGTTGTCGACCTCCTACCAGAGGGCACTCTCGAAAACTCATCAGCTTGGGATGTCACTTCTTGGTCTGGATATACTGTGACAGACCCCGCTGAATACACCACTGGAATGGTCACTGATGGGCATCTCTCATTCACCCACTCTCGCCCGGAATACTTCACCGAAGGGACAGGTTGGGCACTTTACAGTCCGTCCGAGAGCAACATGTCAATTGGCGTACCTGATGGAGGTTACACTTGGAGCAAAGGGCCAACAATCGACTTGGAAAATTTTGATTCCTCAGCGTTCTACGGCAGCGACATCATCAATGTCTCAATAAAAATCGCTTTTGCAGTGCCTGAAGTACTTAGCGATGATGAAGTAAGAATCCAGATTTCTTGGGGGTCAAACATGGAGTTGGTCCGCAGTTTTGCCCACACACAGGCCCCAATCGACAACATGCAGGGAAACCCGCTCGTGATTTCACTCGACTCCTACGCCAGTTGGACTTGGACTGACTTGAACGACCTAACAGTAACAATCGATTATGTGTCGGTTGGAGGCATCGACGATTCGGAAGTCCAGGTTGATGCGGTTGGTTTGCAGGTTCGGGAGCGAAGTCCGTGGTCCGGATTTGAGAACTCGAAGGCTCTGCACTCTTCGGTGATGGAGATGGCGCCTTTCTTCGACTTCGACATCGCTGCTGGCTCATTGAGTGGCCTCCACATTACTAGTTGCGGGCTTGAAATTGATTCGTCTGGAAACCCCGGCGGCTGGCTCAGCGAATCGGTGCAACTACCTCACGACCAGACTTGGGGGAGATATCACCAGTATGGAAATGCGAGCGCATCGGTAAAAATCCAATCTAGTTCAGATGGTATCAGTTGGTCAACAGGTGTTACCATCAACGACTCTGAGATGATTAGTGGCGGCAATTTTGTTCGTCTTGATATCGCTATTTTCAGCGGCTGCCTAGCGGGTGCGCGCATCGATTTGAACGACCCGACTCTAACTATTACTGGAAGTGTAAGCGGTTCAACTGCAGATTTAGTTTCAAATTTCAGCGAGGTAAAGTTTGCTTTGGGGACTAACCTAGTCGCTACAACACCGGTATTAGCGGGTGGTTTTTCCCTCACAGTCCCAGTAGGTAGATTCCTACCCGAGGCTGGCGAATCTCTTGACATCGGCATTTCGACACGATTCCAATGGTCTTCCCAAGGTCAACCTCAAACGGTCGTCGTTTTGGTCGAGGATATTCTGCTGAGTGGAGGTTTCCTCGTAGAGTGGGATTACGACCCGAGTTGTGAGAATCCCGGAACCATCTATCTTCAAGAGGACGATATCGGTTCGATTACTCCCTTGCGTTCGACTTGTACAGATGATATCACAGCGGTTGAACAACTCTCGGTCTCAGCCATCTCTCAAACACCCACATTAGTCGCCGCATCAGTTGATGACGGGCGGCTTGTGTTGAGTCAACTTTCAGAGCAGTCAGGGGTTGCGCCAATCGATGTCGTCGTCACGGACGAAAGAGGAAATGCTTGGACGAC
>CAUZUN010000098.1:0-4568 GCA_963583115.1 Candidatus Thalassarchaeaceae archaeon | reverse complement strand
GCGATGAGGACGACGAAGAGTTCGAGGAAGAGAATCTCCTAGACGATGACTCAGCAGTCAGCCCGGTTATTGCGACCATCCTATTGGTTGCAATCACCGTCGTGTTGGCCGGTGTGATCTATGTCTGGGCTGGCTCTCTTGCCGATGTCAATACGAAGGCTCCTCCAAGGATGACCTTCACGGCTGAGCCAGATGTGTCAAACGCTGACCAAGGTCAGTGGCACTGGAAAATCACCACGACCTACGATGGAGCTCACCCCCTCGCAAGTCAAGCAGTGATGATATCTGTGCTATGGAACAACGACAGTGGACAGCAGGTGTACAAGACAGCAGTTGCACCTGGTGGTGGCGACAGTGCGCATGTCTATGGATTCGCTCCGAGAAACAGCGATAACATGGTGACTTTCTTTGATGACATCTCAGCATGTCAAATGGGGAACATGGATCCATGTATCACAACCTTCGGCGTCGGTGACCGGGTATTCATCCGAATGACTGACAACGATGGGCTGATTGACTCGGCGCAGATTGATATCTCATACGAGCTGCCCGGTGGCGCTGCCTACATGATGAAGAACTATCAGGCATCACCAACCAGCATCCGCTGAACATCAAAAGCGAAGAGAACGACCAGAAGACCTCTCCCTCGGGAGGGGTTGGATAGCAGGGTCGCCTCGGGGCTTCGGCCCCGGGCGCCCGACCCCCTTTAGGGGCGTGACGCAAGTTGCGCTTCGAGGGGTTGTGGCCCCACCGCCACGGCTTCGGCTGTGGGTCGGTGGGGCTACCTTTCGTTTCGGACGGGGTGCGCTAAAGGGCACATCCAAATCCAACTAGATTTTGTTCAACTCATATTCGTCTTTTCAGCGAACTAGTGGGCATAAAACCCATGACTTTCTTTGGTCGAATCTATTACCGAGCGACCCTCGCCTCAGTTTGTGTTAAAATATGACTGAACTCAAAGCGGTAGTTTTCGATTGCGATGGGGTCTTGATCGACACCATCTCATCGTGGCGTATCATTCACGAACACTTTGGAACCGACAGCGGCCCGATGCTCGACAAGTTCCTCAAAGGTGGAATCAGTGATGAAGAATTCATGGCAGATGACATACGACATTGGAAGGCGGTTCAACCCCAAATTCACCGTGATGAATTGATGCGTTGTTACCAAGGAGTCAATCTCAATCCAGGTGCAAGAGAACTCATCGACGCCCTCAAGGAGCGAGGGATTGTAGTTAGCATTGTATCAGCCGGTGTCGACCTGCTCATAGGCACCATCGCTCAGATGTTGAAAGTCGACGATTGGATTGCAAACGGCTTCCAGTACGACGAAGATGGATTCTTGCTGGACGACGGCGAAGTTAGGGTGCCGGCTCACTACAAAGGAGAAATGGTCGAAAAATTGTGCCGGATTCAAGACATAGAGCCGCACGAAATCTGCTCCATAGGTGACAATCACACCGACCTGTCGATGAGAATTTCTGGCAGCAACTTCATCGGATTCAATCCGTCAAAGCAAATGGCTTACGATGGCTTCAACGAGGCGGGAGTTCCGATTGTCGAGGGTAACGATTGCAGAGACCTCTGGCCCCTGCTTTTCCCCGATGAACCCGACAGGAGCATCTTCGATATCAGTAGATAGCAGCGGTGCTCATGTCTTGCCACAACCTTCCTTCGATGCCACTCGATTGCAAACGGTGTCTATTCGATTCCTCGTTCTCAGTCCAGGTTGTTGGCCCGGTGACTTCCCCCATCCAAATTCGGACGACTGAGTTACACTAGACGATTTCACACCCACACAATTCTTGAACATCTCCGGTAGCTTCCTACGCTGAGCCCCAAACACAGGACTATGCAACCTATAACAGGAGGGCTGCGCCGTACTTTGGCTATGCGCACGGCTGATTCGGGAGTATCGATACGAACTGCTGTTTTGTTGACGGCGCTGGTCTTCATCGCGATTCTCAGCCCTGCATCCCAACTTGTCGCCGCCGAAGGCGATGAAGAAATAATCAGCACAATCGAAAAAGATGCCATCCCAGCAATCGATGAACCCACATTCGATGACGGAGGTTGGCTTACCCCGGAGGACAAAGTGATAGTGCATTGGTTAGAGAATGGCTCTGCGAAGGCGTACCCCATGAGGGTGCTCAATTTCCACGAAATCGTCAATGATGTGGTCGACGGACGGCCTTTGGCGGTAACTTTCTGCCCGCTCTGCGGCACTTCAATCAGTTGGAACCGGACGGTTGGTGGCAATGTAACCACTTTCGGAACTTCCGGAAAACTCTTCCAAAATACCATGGTAATGTACGACCGGGCGACCGATACTCTCTGGTCACAACATACCGGTGTTGCTCTGGAGGGGGCCCTCGAAGGTGAGACTCTAGAATGGGAGACAAATCTCATGACGACCGTTGGTTGGTTGGTCGATAATGCGGACGAAATA
Source organism: Candidatus Thalassarchaeaceae archaeon (assembly GCA_963583115.1). Classification (GTDB taxonomy): domain Archaea; phylum Thermoplasmatota; class Poseidoniia; order Poseidoniales; family Thalassarchaeaceae; genus MGIIb-Q1. The sequence goes on along the minus strand of CAUZUN010000098.1, from coordinate 2,120 downwards.
TTCTATCTGGCGCGTGAGCGCGACGAGTATGACCGCCTCCGATTCCAGTATCACATGGAAAACCCCTACGCATATTACGAAGAGACGGAAGATGTCGACTATCCAGTCGGAGATGTTGCACCAGACATTCTCTCAAACAAGACCCGGGTCTTAGGATATCTTCCTTTGAATGGGACTCCAATCGCGGTTGAGGCGGCAGAAATAATCCGAAATTCACCTACAATCTTGCCTTACTTGGCTGACAGCGAGGTCTTGGCTGTGGAATATGCTGGCGATACGCGTCTCTACCTTTGGAATTCGAGTTTACCGGTTGAGGTGATTGACGATGTTATCGTGACGGCAGTTGCGAATTGGTCAGTAAAAAATGGGTCCGTTTTATCGGTTAATGAGAGTGGCCAAGACGGCGATGGCGGTGTGGAGAGCGGCCATGGTGGCGATAACAACAGCTCGGTGAGTTCGCTTGTTGCAATTCCATTTGTACGCAATTATTGGTTTGGGTGGTATGATTTCCACCCTGACACCATCCTCTTCCAAGGCCCTTGGGTTTCCCCGCCTCCACTCTATCCAGACAATGAAACTGACAATCAAACTGGCGAGCCATACCCCATACAAGACTTCTCGAAGAGATTTGATGTGGGATTTTCCTTTGAAGAAAAGACTCTCAGAGTGAAAACGGTTGGCGATTACTCCGATGTATGGTTGGAATTGACTGACGGTGCTGGCGAGCAGGTCATCTATACAGGTGGTGAAAAATTGGGTGCGCCGACCTATTTTTCAGTTGATGATGTCGATTGGGTCGACGCACCGAGTCAAGATGAGATGTCGGCATTGCGCAGAAATCTGACAGTGATTGACTTTGCAGCCTCTTGGTGCAGCCTTTGCGAACTTCAATTCGATTCGCTTGCTGATTGGTCTTTGTCTAATCCGAGTTACAGCGTGCTGACCGTTTGGGCTGACCCCGCCGATACAGAGGATGAGTGGAATGCGGTCGGATTCGATACGATGGCTGATTGGCCGGTGGCATCTGATGGCGGCTCTCTCTACTTTGAGGCAGGTTCACCACCGCTACCGGCTCAGGCGATTTTGGGCAGTGATGGACGACTGTTGGCAGTCCACTCTGGCTTGGCGTCGAAGGATGACCTCAACCAATTGATGGCTGAGTTCCCAGAGGCGAACGGTGGATATGCCCATTATTGGGAAATTTCAGTCGACTATCTCGGCCTTGCAATGGATGGTCAAATAGTTCTGAGTTCAGCCGAAGGCGAATTGGAGTCGCATTCGTTACAATCGCTGCCCGACATTCCAATCGAGCCAGAGGACCAGCTGCCGGATGACCAACCTCAAGACGACGAACCAGCCGAAACCGATGATACGCTGCCGGACGGTAACGGTGAGGATGACGTAGCCGATGGAGGAGATACCTCGGGGAATCAAGATTCGAATTCCGAGGCGAATTCAGGTTCGGAGCCGAACCTTTCCTCGGTGAAATTCATCCTCATTTTTATGTCCCTACTGGGCCTGTTGGCGTGGCAATCTCAAGGTAAGGCTTCGGACGATGAGGATTTTCCGGCCGAGCATGGCGAAGAAGAGTAGGCTGGCGAGAGCGGCGAAGAAGAGTAGGCTGGCGAGAGCGGCGAAGAAGAGTAGGCTGGCGAGAGCGGCGAAGAGAAATTGAAAATCCGAACGGTTGTAACTGTCCGCTAGACAGAGCAAGCGGGGCGTCCGATTTGCGTCAAACTGGAAGATTGGTGCGAGCGCCGGATTCTCATTCACCTCAAAACCATTCGCTGAAGGCGATTATTGCCTATCGGCCGCCGCGCCCGCAGCCGATCAAGCGAATGGAATCGAAGCAGTTTCATGCGTATGCAAGTTCACAACGGTAAGAATACACGGCTTAGGCTGGAATCCAAGCATTCGCTGGTAGTCGGTCTGGTCCTGCCAAGTGCTGCTGTGAACGAGAGTCACTCCCTTGTGCTCGCCGCAGTAGTGGCCATGCACGTGCCCGGTCACGAAAATGTCCGGAATTTCCTCGATTACCATGTGGTCCTCCGGCTCCGGCGATAATGGGGTCTTCCCGCCATACGTTGGTGCCAAGTGCCTTCTCTCAAGCATCTCTGCCA
>CAUZUN010000097.1:0-4578 GCA_963583115.1 Candidatus Thalassarchaeaceae archaeon | reverse complement strand
TATGTCGCACAATGGACTTCATCCTCGCTCTACAATGCCCCGAATATCGCCCGATACAACGCCACCACCGGCTCCTACCTTGGCACCGTAACTCTCCAGTACAACAGTTGCACAACGACTTCAACCCGCTACATCTCTGACTTCACAACTGATGGCACCGGGGTAATTTGGACCACCAGTTGGAATTACAACTACTTGGCAAAATGGACTGTTAGCAGTAACGGCGTAACTTGGTCGTGTCAACAGGCGTGGTACGGCGGCCAATACCAGATTGGTGGCGTCGCCTTCGATGCTCAAGACAATGATGAGATGTATCTTGTCACCACCTATCGAAATGGACAAAACTACAACTTTTACCTTTGGAATGTTAATCGCTCGAATCCAACAACCGCACTCTCAAGTTGGCTGTTGAACAGCGTCAGAACTGGAGCGGGACAGCCCGCGGGCCTCGATGTCGCAGGTGAGAGAGTTACCGTCAATGTCTACTGCACCTACACTACAAACAACAACTGCAAGGCGAAGACTTGGCATTCCATCTTTTCCAAGACAGGATCGTGGCCAGAACACCAAGGCGATGTCCTCTTCTCAAGTCGAGCACATATCGGAATAGAGGCGATTGATGACGGCAAAATAGGTTGGACATGCTATTTCAACAGCCAATGTCCCAGCGGAAGTACACACAAGATATTCACAAATGGGCGCTCGATCGCTTACGATATTGATACACCCTCCACAACCGCATCCACTGTGACTTCATCCGCTCTGGCCAGCACTCGGTCGACTTCACAAATCACCCTCTCAACCGCCATCAGTTGGAAACCGACAGGGACTTCAATCAACTATCAGTTGACGAATGATGGTGGGCTGACTTGGAAATCTGCTCAGATTGGCACACCAGTTAACTTCGCCAACGCAGGTACTCAACTCGGTTGGCGAGCCTTCTTGAACAGCACCAATTCCAGTAACGCGCCACTCATCGATACAGTCTCAATCAGTTATGCCGGCTCGTATGTTGCAAATGGATACATGCGAATGTACTCCTTCACAAATGGGGCACAGCCTGTAGCAGCGAAGGTTTGGTGGAACGCATCGATGCTGGGTGGCTCGTCAATGACCGTCAAGTGGGTTACCAGTACCACATCTTGTAGTAGCCAAACCTACCTTGTCAGCACACCTGGACAGGCCATCTCATTCTCTGGTACTTTCAATTACCTCACCCTCTGCTTCTACCTCTATGCCGGTGGTGCGGGCAATGCCTACAGCCCCGTTCTCGACGACTTCAATGTGGCCATCTACTCGAATGCACCTAAGAATGTGAAGTTGGATATCGGTGGAGATGGAAGCGATGAATGGACTTACACAAACTCTCTGCTCGGTGCGACTACGGTCACTGAGCCGATGGATGGAACCTCCCTAATCACCGCCTTCAACAATCTCATTCCCGATTCGGGAAGTGGAACGGTTTTGATACCGATCGACATTTCAACAGAGGCCGCAGGATTGGTTTCCATCGACTCTTTCACCATCTCATACACGATGCAAACTGTAAATCTCGACATTTATTGGGATGAGGAGATGGTCCTCCACGAGACCATCGACACTTACGAGGTTGTAAGTCGTCATATCATAGGCGAGAATGCCCTCGAAATATCTCAAGCGCAATTGACTTTCTTGGCGCAGCCCTCATCAGCCGCCCCGACTTTAACTTGGCAAAGCGATGGAACTCTTGTCGATGATGACCCAGATGACTGGATACTACCGAATGCCGCCGCTACTTGGTCGAACAACAGCAATGGCATTCTTGAGATTCATTGGGCATTCTCTGTGACCTCTGAATTCCCAGAGCAATCCAATGTTGGATTCCGCGTCGCTTGTACTGACGACACAGGCTACTCTCCGATGAGTTTGACAACCGGACCATCAGGACTCGTTGTAAACCAGTCCTATGGACTAGGCTGGATGAAAGTGCGCGACAACGACGGCTTGGTGCTGAGCGATGATGTCGAAAATTACGACTGGGTAGCAGCCGGCGAGACGCTCCACTTCCAAGGCTCAATCTGGTACGCTGACACAGAGGATGCACCACTCGACTCGACCTTCGATGTCGAGGTCATCAAGCGAACTCCAGAAGGCGATTTCAGCCAAGCAAAAGACCGCTCGAACGCCTATGGCGACTTCTTCATCTCGGTGCCAATGGATTCAATCGACAGGCCAGAGGGAGTCTTCTACGAAGTGCAAATCGACAACCCGCGAGACCCGCTCAAGGTGCTCCCAATCAACGCTAGCTGGCAGCGAACAATCCGAATCGACGCCACCCCGCCAGAACTAATCAATGCGCAACCCCTCGATAACGCCTATGAGGCGGGCGAGTGGAACAAGCAGATTAGAATCAGAATTCTCGACCCAATCGGAAGCCCTGAGGAACTTACCTTGCACTATTGGGTGGAGGCGGAGCACGACAGTAACAGGAACGGTTACCCGGATGGAAATGAGTACGCCAACCAGACGATGCTGAATGCGACTGATGATTCTGACAAACTTTTCTTCGCAACAATTGACGATTCCAGAAACCCGAATATGGCACGCGTCTCATACTATGTGACCGGAACCGACCCGGCAGGAAATCCACTCACCAGAACCGATGGACCCGGCTTTGAGTACGACCTTGTAACCTACCGCTCACGAGTCGACATGGATGCAGTTTTCACCGGACTTCACTGGTCTGGTCACGATGATGGGCAGCGCGCATTTGCTGGAACCACACAATATTTGACGCTTGGATTGGTGGATGCAAACGGTCTAATCGACTTTGAGGACATCTCGCTAATCTTTGACTTTGAAGGACCTGACCCCGAGAGAGACCAGCAAAAGTTGTCCTACAGCGGTACCAACGACACCTTCTGGACTGACGACCCCTACCTAGTGATAGACGCCGCTTGCCACGATGAAGATGACTCCACCTGCGGTGGTTCGGTCTCGACCAACGAAACCGGACTTCCGTGGATAATGATCACCTTCGGCTTCAAATTCTCCTGGGATTGGCCCGACGCCGACCTTGGTGATGTGGCGCTTGAGTACAAGCAGTTGGGCTCACCCGAAATTACTCGGATGATTTTCACTGAGCACACATTCCGCGTCGAGAACGATTTGGTGCTCGACGCTGACACCTATGTTGTCAACGATGTTCAGGTGCCTCGAACTGGGCCTGTATTCGATGGCAGTCGTGTTGTGCCTACCGACCGGCTTCGCTGGTCGGGAAGGATTGTCTACGAAGGCTCTGATGTGCCAGCACCACGCAACCTCGGGATTACAATCGAAGTGTTCGACGGTGTGCAATACTGGTCGGATGGAAGTTTGACTGAAGATGGTGGATTCAGCATTGAGGTGCCGCTCGATGCGGCACCGGCACTCGCTTCAAGCGAGACGCGGACTTTCCTCGCCGGAATCAGAAATATTCCCGGCAGAGGCGAGGACATGACAATGGACACAGTATCGACCACCCTGCAAGTCCATGTCGACCACGCACCACCTCGTGTGTTGGAGAGGTTGGCGCCAATCGACCTCATCGACATCTCAAACCATAGCGCGCTCACCTCAATCCCGGTCATGTTCATCGGCTCAGAGGATGCAGACCTTTCTGGCAGCCCACAATGGGTGCACTGGCTGATGCGGGACGAGAATCAGCGGCAGATTGCATCTGGTTCTGAGGAACTCGGAATGCTGCAAGATGGACACGCCATCACTTGGACTGGAACTGTCGATTTGATTGGCGACGGAATGAATCCACCCTTGCAAGACTATGTCGTTGGCTTTTGGGTCGAAGGGTGGGATGCTGCAGGCAATCCACTCGCCACCGAAGGCAACTCGAAGAGTGACCCGGTGAGAGAGCCGGTGGCGCTCGACGATGACCAAGAATTGCAGTGGATTCGATTTGGTGCTCTTGGAGCCCAACTCACAATCGAGCGCATCTCAGCAGACAAGGAGAGAGTTGCAGATGGTGCTGATGTCAAAGTCACCGCTTGGATTGCAAACCTTGGCGGAGACTCGACGGCCGGCTTTGTAGTCGCCTTCTATTCTGGTGATTCAGAGGAGCCGTTCGCAACTCAAAATCTCAATGGAATAAGTGACGAATCAATCCCGATTACAGCCACTTGGAAAGCGGTTGAAGGCGTTGATAGAGTTCGAGTCGTAGTCGATTCAAACAACGAAATCGTCGAAGTCGATGAGACTGACAACAGCGCTTCGGTAGGAATCTCAGTCGAATACATGTATGGAATGGGATGGGTTGAGAACGCTCGCCAGAACATGCTTGCAGTGATTGGCATTATCATCGCAATGTTGGTGCTTCCAGTTGTCGCATTCGTCAGCATGAAGGGTGCCCTAACCGGCCGCTCAGAATTGTTTGAGGATGACATGTTGTTCGAGGACGATGAGGATTACGAAGACGAGGATGACGAGGATGACGACGATTACGACGGCGAAGATGACGACGACGAATACGACGGCGAATAGGTGAAGTTTCCCGACTGTTGACCGGTTCCGCTAAGGACAAAGGGTTTGAGCCAAGATGTCGGAACT
>CAUZUN010000096.1:0-4583 GCA_963583115.1 Candidatus Thalassarchaeaceae archaeon | reverse complement strand
AGCCAACAGAGCCACTGGCGAGATCTGAGCACACGCGAATGGAATCGTCTTTGTGCGAACAACGAAGTTCATCGAATTTGGTATGCCAGTGGCTGCAATAATTGATTGTAAACAGAGCCACTGGCGAGATCTGAGCACACGCAGATGGAATCGTCTTTGTGCGAACAACGAAGTTCATCGAATTTGGTATGCCAGTGGCAATTTTTATTCAAGGTAAACAGAGCCACTGGCGAGAATTGAACTCGCGACCTACGCCTTACCAAGGCGTCGCTATACCTCTAAGCCACAGTGGCGGCGAGCCGGTCGAGCCACGAAGTCGGTTTAACCATGTTCATGGCGCTCAATCGGTGAGTAATTCTGCTCCTGTCAATCGTCACCATGAAAGGGAAGTCGTTGGTCGGCAATATCGCAGCCGAGATCGCATAGCCTGGTATCGCGCGTGACTGGAAATCACGTGGGTTCGTCCCGCGGGAGTTCAAATCTCCCTCTCGGCGCCACAAATCGGTGACAAATACTTGCCAATTGAATCGAGGTCTACGACCTCACTTGGGGTGTGCGCTTATTCGCTTAGGCACAATCCGACTGTCCGATGGATGAGGCGGAGCCTATCAGCGAGCCGTTGGGCGGGTCGCTCGAATCTGCTCCCGAAGGCGAGCAAATGCACATCGGCCTCCGACTTTCCGAACTCCGTCTGGCCCAACGGCTTTCTGTAGACCAAAAATGGCTCCTTCCACTGCACGACTTGAAGGTCGAGTTGCTCTTCCACTACCGGAAGGTGAGCGAAACTTGGGGGAGGGGCAATATCGTCACACTGCTCGTTGGTTCGTTAGCCTTTTTGTTCGGCGCTTGGGACTTCAACAGCGGCGAACTTTCGGGTGGCGGAGACATCTGGCAGGTCGGACTTTCCGGCATGAATTCGGTGGCGTGGCAGGCGTTTGCGATGCTGATGGTCAGCTACGGACTTTGGGTGATTTTCATCTATCGTCTGATGGCCGATTTCCCACTTATGCGGGGCCAGACTTTCTACCTCCTAATCGCTTGGGTGGTTATCCAATTCGGGATGATTAACTCACACGCCTACGCGCCGAACTTCCCATTCGGGGCTTCCATGAAAACCTCAATTTGGTTTGGTGTCGGGGTTGCAATTTTGGGCTTCTTGTCGTTCAACACTTGGCAGGCTGTGGTGCAGACTCGGGATTTGCATGTCGAGAGCAAGCATAGCCACCCGGACCCTCGTCAGATGGTACAGGCTATGCGAGACCACAGCCTCATCGCGTGGAGCGTGGTGTTGATTGTTTGGGGCGTCTTCGTCGTCGTGAACAGTTGGGCTGGTGCTCATTCCGTTGCATTGCGTGACCCTTCTGCTCTTTGGCCACTACGAATTCTCTACTTCTTGACTGGAGTTGCAAGCATTTTCACTCTGCTCCATGTTCTTTGGTTCCCGCAGATGATGCTTGGAGAGGCTGGTGAAACGATTGAATCCGACCGCGCCCGGGAAGTGAGCCGTGGATTGCGAGGCGAGGATAGCGTGGTTGCTCGGCAGCGCGGTTCTTGTCCGTCGTGTAGCGCAGTGACTGCAGTCAGCAGGCTTGCAACCGGTGAACTTGAAGTGACCTGTTCTAGCGAATCTTGTGATGGAATCGGCAAGCCATCAACCCGTTGCCCCGCTTGTGCCAAGGTATTGCCAACCCGAGTAGCCTGTGAGTCCTGTGGGACGAGTGCTCCGGTCATCGACCATCTTGCCGACGAGGATGCGTGGTGATCACTTGGACACAACCACTATCCGCGAGGATTTCCCGACTCTTCGTGAGGAGAATCCGCTCACCTATCTCGACAACGCCTGTGTCACTTTGCGTCCCGATTCAGTAATTGAGGCGGTTTCAAAATACTACTCTCAAAGTCCGGGTTGTGGTGGCCGAAGTCCACATCGTTGGGGCTCAGCGGTCACTCAAATGGTGATGACAACCCGTCGAGCGGTAGCAGATTTCATCGGTGGTGATCGAAACGAAGTCATTTTTACTCACAATGCGACTACGGCTATCAACCAAGTCGCCCATGGAATCGAATGGGAAAAGGGCGATGTCATTCTCACCACCGACAGGGAACACAATAGCAACCTAGTCCCTTGGTTGCAACTTGAACGCCGACACAGAGTCGACCATCGATGCGTGGCATCCAACCCAGACAACACCTTCGACCTCGACGCATTTGAGGCAGCCTGCGCTGCCGTTGGAGACTCACTTCGACTCGTCGCAGTCCCACAAATAGGCAATCTCGACGGCGTCTCGGTCCCAATTCCAGAAATCTGCAAAATCGCCCACGATTACAACGCAGAAGTTCTCGTTGACGGCGCCCAAAGTGTACCACATTTACCGACTGATGTCGCCTCTCTCGATTGCGACTACCTCGCCTTCAGCCTTCACAAAATGCTCGGTCCAAGTGGCATGGGGGTACTCTGGGGAAGGGAGGAGGCATTGGCGAATCTCGAAACCATTTCCGGTGGTGGGCAGACAGTCACCATGGCTAGCGAAACGACTCTTGACTTTACACCCGGGCCCGAGCGTCTTGAGGGGGGGCTTGGAAACTATGCAGGAATCGCTGGAACTGCGGCAGCAATCGAATATCTCAGCCGAATCGACATGGCTGAACTTCATGCGCATGAAATCCGTTTGAATCAAATTGTGACCGATGGAATTTCGGGAATTTCGGGTGTCGATATTATCGGGCCTGCTGATGCAGCATCACGGAGCGGAATTACTGCTGTGACAGTTGAAGGAGCCGATGTTCACGACTTGGCGATTGTCTTGGACGAGGCGGGCGGAGTCTTGGTGCGCAGCGGATTTCATTGCGTGAACGGGTGGTTCCAAGCGCAAAATCTTCTAGGCGGCAGTTTGCGAACTTCGACCTACCTTTACAACACGCCAGAGGAATGCAAAAACTTCGTCGACATTTTCACAGAAGCCGTCGATGTCCTCACTAAGTAAAACGGCCCAACTCCTTACCACTGAATATTTTTTTTTGTTGGCCCACGCTGTTACTGCACTGCCATGGCGAACACTCCCTGCTGCTTCTCGCGGGCGCGAGGGATTGAAGGGGCAGCGCACAACCCGATGAGATGTGGATGAGTCCGGACCGGTAGATTGGGAGTCGGCAGAAATGCCCGAGTTGGTTGAATCAACTAGCTCTCAACCAATCTACGAACACCCTCGATTCAAGGTCATCGTGACTACAATTTCAGTCGGATTGATTCTGATAATATCATCTTCAGTCGCATACTATCTAATCCAAAAAGTGAATCAAGAAGTTCTCAGTCGACCACACCCCGATTACCTCGAATGGCAAGACGATTTTAGGACAATATCGGGACTTGACAATGTAACCGGGTTGACTGGCTCTGGGGTTCGAACTTGTGTAGTTGATACGGGTATTGAGATTGGTCATGTCGACTTCGCAGGCAAACAACTGACTGGATGGAAGGACTTCATCAATGACAGGTCTGAACCTTACGACGACCAAGGACATGGCACCGCGATGGCAGGTCTGATTTGGGCTGATGGCTGGATGAGGGGCGTTTCCCCCGGCGTCGAACTTCTAGTCGCTAAAGCGATGGGCTCGACAGGTGAAGGCGTAGACGATACAATCGCAGCAGCGGTCGATTGGTGTGTAAGTCAATCCGCCGACATTATCTCACTGAGTTTGGGCGGTGCGCCCGGTTTCAATTTCATTCTCGGCTCCACCGACCAACTCGAAGAATCTGTTCAAGATGCGCTTGACGCTGGAATCTTCGTAGTCGCGGCGGCAGGCAATGATGGTACAGATGATGACGGAGATGTTGAGAGCCCGGGGTCAATTGAGGACGTCATCTGTGTCGGTGCAATCGACCGAACTGGACAACTTTGGAGCGGTTCAAGTATCGGCGACAACAATGGCGAATTATTTCCCAATCCAATGCTCCCTCGGACCGACCCGGACCAAAAACCGGAGTTAGTGGCACCAGGTGAGGATGTTCCAGTTCTCCTCACGGAAGGAGGCGGGTTCGACACCGCGTGGGGTCACGCATCGGGGACTTCTGCGTCAACCGCTTGGGTCGCCGGCGCACTTGGATTACTGTTGGAGCAGAGAGCCGATTTACAGCATGATGGAAGTTCAGGCGGTTCGGGTGCAATCGGTGATGTGAAGGATTGGATTCAATCGAGTTCGGTAGGGCAATCCGGCCACGATGACCATTATGGATATGGCTACTTGGATACTTCTGCACTGTTGGCTGCAGCAGTTTAATCGCACTGCTGTGCACTGACCATTTGAGATTTTTAGGCTCTTCGTTGGATGCCGACTAGCGTTCCGCCGAACATCGGCACAAATCCAACATCGTGGGTCTCGTTGAGCATTTTGACTAATGTAATCCACCCATTGAATGCGGCCACCTTCGCCTCCTCCGCCTTCGCTTCCTCGCCCTCCAAAACATCTAGGTCGCCGGTCGGAACTTCCGGCTCGTTAGTCAGTAGTAGCCCCTCCTCGGAAAGTAGCGGAACTGCTGCCATCACACATTCGATTTGCTTCTTCCAGCCGACATCGACGATACA
>CAUZUN010000095.1:0-4589 GCA_963583115.1 Candidatus Thalassarchaeaceae archaeon | reverse complement strand
GCGCTGTAGACTGCAAAGAGGTCCGAGGAGAGGAACCCAAAGAGGAGCAGTGGCCAGAGGAGTCCCTGCCATCGAAGAGCGCTGGAGCGCAACGCAGAGTCATCCTCATCCCCACCCTCATCGAACAATGACCACTTGAAGAAGAAATGTTCGAGCATAGCAGATGAGAATGCGAAACAGAAAATCATGGCGAACCAAATTACCTGTTCGGGTTGGTTGAGGAAGGAATAGGTCTGGTCTGTAGTCAAGGCCGCTTTCAAGAGGTCGACGCCAGCAAAGAAGATGAGTAGGAACGGCACAAGTGTTAGTGCTCTGTCAAACCCCCTCCATCTCTGTTCGCTCTCAGGGTATCTTCGGAAGAGTTCGGGAAGCCACCAAGGGGCTGTCCACTGAAGAAACGACCAGAGCAAGACGATTGTCATCAAGGTCGCTGGAAGGCTGAACGCATCGCCTTCACCCACCGCCATGGATGAGCCGACTGTGGGCTTCGCTCATGGGGTTGGTGCTGTCTCAAACTGAATGGTTACCCTTACTCAGCGAGGTACTTCAATCGAGGATTGATTTCACTCGCAATGGTTCAGTCTAATCGCCGTTGCCCTTCAGTTCTTCTACACTACTAGATGCAAACGCTTGAGGGAGAGAGGTTGCAGCGGCGGCTGTGCGTGACCGTAGAGTGGTCGCGCTTCACCCGGAGGGAGTGAGTTGAGCGAGAGCGAATGGCCACATGCAGCACAGAGCGAACTCTGGTCAGCGGTGCAAACTTGGCGAAAGGATGCTGAGCCGTGGCTGCTCGCTGCTGAGCCTCGACTTCCTGAAACATTGCGAGTGAATCCTTTGCGACCCGACCGCGCTTGGACTGAGAAGAAACTCCGTTCACTCGGTGGCGAGCCGATTCCTTGGTTGCCTGGTGGTGGTGATGACGGAGCTTGTGGAAGCGGTGCAGGTTGGCGCATGCCGTGGCAGAGGGGACGCTGTCCTGATGCGAAGGCCGAGGCACTCATCCGAGCGTTGCATGATACTGGGCGCATCACCCGCCAGGAGGCGGTTTCGATGATTCCCGTTACACTGCTCAGCTGTGAGCCGGGCCATCGGGTGCTCGACCTATGCGCCTCGCCGGGTAGCAAGGCGACCCAACTATGTGAGGCGGTTTCTGATTCTGGAGTCGTTATGGCCAACGAATCCAATCCGGGCAGAGCAAATCTGCTGGTCTCCAACGCCCAGCGGGCGGGGGTGATTTCGATGGTAGTCACGCAGCACGACGGGCGGCATCTTCCTCGCTGTCCGAACCCTGGATTTGACAGAGTTCTCGTCGATGCGCCGTGCACCGGAAATGCGACGACTCGAAAAAATCCCGAAGTCTGGCAGAAGTGGCGGGCCAGTGCTGGACGCTCGCTCCATACGCTCCAACTCGACCTCGCTCGCAAGGCCGCACTCCTCCTACGCCCGGGCGGAAAAATGGTCTATTCAACCTGTTCTCTCGACCCGATTGAAAACGAGGCGGTGGTCGCTGAACTGCTTCGCTCATGCGACTTCATGCGACTCGTAGAAACTGACGTTGAATCGGCGTGTCCGGGGTTGGTAACTCGACCCGGCATGGTCGATTGGCCGATTGATGCTGAGGTTACTGAGCCAAACGAGGTTACACCGTTTTCCCCTCCGGTCGAGCCAGAAATTGTGGCGGCACTTCCCTCGTGCGTACGCGTGTGGAACGACGAGAACGACTCTGGCGGATTCTTCGTAGCGCTACTCGAACATATCGGAGATTCTGAAGTCGCTTCGGCCCTGACCCCCGACTCTGAAATGGCTACTGCGTGGCAGAAGGAACCCCCCAATGGCAGGAAGCATCAGCAGGTGCCGGCGGCGTCGGAGGCGGTTGATGAGGTGGCATCTGAGTGGGGAGTCGAAGGAGTTACGCTGTTCCATCGAGGTCAACGGTTGGCGGTTCTTTCCGATGAGATTCAAACATGGCTTTGGGCGGGTGAGAGAATGCTCCGAAAGGGTGGAAAACTGCCCGGCGGACATTGGCATCCGTTCCAAGTGATTCAGGCGGGACTTCCGTCGTGGGACATGCGCAAGGGGCGGCTCCAAAGGCCGACCTCCAAGGCGATGCATCTGTTGGGCCCGATGCTGCAAAACCATGTTCACGAAACCACTCCAAAACTGCTCTCCGGGATGTTGCTCAAAGGCGGTCCTCTCATCGAAGAGGCGATAGAGGAAATTCCCTCTCTTGAAGGTGAGCGAGGCGGCGGAATCGTCTTGCGACTTGAGCAGGATGACTCGACATGGTGGGTGCCAGCGTGGGTAGGTCAGCGGCTCACATTGATGGTCCCGGATGCCGAGCGAGTTCTGCTCGGTGTGGCGCTCGGAGTGGAGTTGGAACAGTGATGAAAAATTCGCTGGCATCTCAATTTTCACGGCCCGCCTCACAACTTTTCTCCGTGCTTTTCGCAATCATTGCCTGCACCCTTTTTTTGACTCAACTCGGCTTGGCCACGGCGGCTGAGCGGGAGCCTGTTCGAGAGTGGTTTGAACCGGCGGCTGGCTGTCCCGGATGGGATGAACACATCACAGATGATGGCGTCGTCCAACTTGTTTGGATGGTCGGCGAAGGGGGTACTCTGGCGGCTGACCAGCGGGCCGAATCACTGGGCGCGGAACCGTGCACCAAATGGCAGGAGGCAAGCCTGTTTGAGGCTGGAGACAACCTCTCGTCGGAGAACTTTTCTCGACAGGTTTCGGCCGATTTGGAGTTGGAGGTCGAACTGGTAGGAGAGTCATCGCCAACAGCACTAGATATTCGAGTGAACATCACTCCGTTGGAGGAGTTGCAGGCGTCGGTAAATTTGCGGTTGCTGGTAACTGTCGACCATTCCGAGGGGGAGGGATTGGACTCTCATTTTGTGGTGAAACACTACCACTGGTCATCGTCGTTCTACCGAGGCGAAGGAAATCTCACCGAGTGGAATTACACAATCGATTCCAGCCGCTTTTCGGAAGACGGAATCCCGTTCACAAGTGATGAAATCTGGCGACTGAATGTGGTCGTGCTGCTCGTCGACGACCTCAACAACTCAATCCTAGCCGCCACCAAAACCGGTATTTCCACACCTAGTTCGGTGCCTCCCACGGGCCAATCCATGCCCGCCATTCTTCTTGGAATCGGGTTACTTGTCGGGTTCGTTGTGATCGTTCTCGGCGAGCGGAATCGGGAGGAAGGTCTGCCTCACATCAGTGGCGGATTGCATCGGTTGAAAGGGGAGTGGAAAGCGATTGTTCAGGTGCGCGCCGGGAAGCATGATATGGTGCTGAAAGGGGCGCACGCAGATGCGCCTTGGCGCATTGTGAAACCGCCTCGTGGGCAGCGGTTGGCAGCGGGCGAAGAGAAGACTTTTGAGGTACGACTTAGGTATTCAAAAAAAGCCGCGACAAGTGATGGCTCCTCCGAACAAAAGAGCCTGCCAGAAGCGATGACCAGATGGGAAGTTGATGTTGAGGAATTGGGTGGATGGGTGCTCGACCTCCGATTACCTCCGCGCAGCCAATCTTGAACGAGCGTTGGATTGAACCCTCTTTTTGGGGTGCTGGCTGGTCAACTGAACAATTTTACCCCGGGAAAACGCAGTAAATGTTCAAGTGCTTACTGCCCGGCGTGGGAAGTCCCGCAGAGGTATTCCAGTGTTTGATGAGGTCGACCGGCAGTTGATTGAGGCGTTGCAACAGGATGGAAGACTCTCGATGAGGAAACTCTCGGAACGCATTGGAGTGGCTCTGGGCACGGTCGCAAATCGGCTTGCAAAGTTGGAGCGGGATGGCGTCATCAAAGGATATTCCGTGGTGCTTGATGCAGACAAAATCGGCTGGGAGATGACAGTAGTTGTCGGCCTTCGAATTGTCAAGGGGAGGCTTCTTGAAGTGCAGAGAAAAATTGCTGCGGACCCGCGTGTTTTCGCGGTCTACGATGTGACTGGTGAGATGGACAGTCTAGTGGTTGCTAGGGTTACCGACAGAGACGACTTAGACGACTTCACCAAGACAGTGCTCTCCTCCGATGGGGTCGAAAGGTCGATCACTCATGTTGCGCTCAACACCGTCAAGGATACCGCAGTTACGCTTCCTCACTCGCCTTCGTTTGAGGGCAGCAGATAAGCAGATTGTCTGCTCTTGACTATGAACTATTCACAAATATCAAATTGACGATGAATTGGAAGAATAAAAACCAAACTAGCCCTACCACAACAATCCAAATTATCGATGGGTCTTCGCCTCCTGAAATGTATGAATAAGCAATAATGGCTACAGCTAAACCAACTGCAAACAAAATGCGATAGAGAATTGTTGCCCCAACACGCCCACTAGTGGAAAGGGCCCTCCATCCATTGAATCCGAACCACTTTTGGACTAATCCCATGACCTCACATTTGAGGTGAGGTATTTCATCTACATCTCTTTTTTGCTAACACATATACATTGGCAACTGTTTGTACAGACGCACAAGCGTCAACTGTGGCCATGAGCAGGCCCTACCCCTTGTTCAGGCCTTCAGTACAATATGCGAAAACTGTATCAATGTGGGCGTTTTGGTTATTTTA
>CAUZUN010000094.1:0-4594 GCA_963583115.1 Candidatus Thalassarchaeaceae archaeon | reverse complement strand
GAAAACTCTCGCTCGGTACTCGCCGCAGCAAGGGAATTTCATTCATCCTAGGATTTATTCAAGGCCCGACCCACTCACTCCGGCAAGTTCTACTCGGTCTACCAGGGGGCGCACTTTGGTCAGTCAGTTTGGGGTGTTCAGTCGGGGCAGTCAGTTTGGCTCACGCCGGCCAATCGGTTCCCAGAGTGTTTCATCCTCACCGAGTTGGCCGGTAATCCAGCGTGAAAGCACAAAGAACCAGTCAGAAATCCTGTTGATGTAAGAGAGGGCGACACCTCGCACTGCAGAGTCACCTTCGTTGTCTCTCAATGTTGCAAGCCTTCGCTCCGCCCTGCGCGCCACCACTCTCGCAAGGTGGAGGTTGGCCACCGAAGCACTTCCGGTTGGTAGAATGAAAGAGGTGAGAGGTTCACACTCCTCAAGCCATTCATCCATCTCTGTCACCAGCCGCGCTGCGGCTGCTTCTGGAATCAGTTGCATTCCTTCTGGAATCGCATCTGGCACGGTTGAACATTCTGCTCCAAGGTCGAATAACTCCTGCTGAATTCTCGCCAGTTTTTTCCCTGTCACAGTCTGAACCTTGATGACAGTCGCTCGAGGTCCACCATCTGCGGTTGCAATCGGTAATCTCTCAATTTCCATGCGAACAATGCCGACCACCGAATTGAGTTCATCGATGGCGCCAATCACTTCTAGCCGAGCATCCCCTTTGGACACCTCAGTGCCATCGAGGTGTCGGGTTTTCCCCCCATCACCAATACCGGTGTGAACCTTAGTGATGCGTACCATCAAATCCCCAACAGGTGGGCTGTGGTTTTTCGTATTAAGCGCGGGGGTCGAGGCAGGGCGTTATCTTTGGAGAGATAATTGGGGTTTTGGGGGTCGGTTCAAAGAGTGTTTCAAGCCGCGGTTGAATCGGTGGTTCTGACACTTTGGTATTTGTTGAGAAGTAGTTTTCCGACCATCAACCAGATGATTCCTTCTAGGGCTATCAAAATCCAAGACCATGGGCCGAGGGATTCGATCAGCATCGTACCATCGTAGGGCAGCCCATGAGTTCCGATGTAGGCTGCTTGCGAGAGTAGGCTGGCGCTGAACCATGCGAGCACAATGCTCCATGACCACCTCATTACGCCAACTTTACTTCTCAGAATCATATCTTTCTCAGTACAATATAGGCTCTCGGCTTATTTGAACCCCCGCGTGATTAACCCGGGAAACCCCCACTTTACGAGGTTGGGGCATCATTCTTCCGAACTGCTTACTGCGACTCTTCTCAGCGTTTTATCGACTGCTTTCAACCATGTATCATCAACACCAGTTTCCCCACCGAGACGCTGTAACCTCTCATGATGAAAATTGGCGGCTTTTTGGTTATCCAATGCGCGGTGAATTCGCACCAATGCTGAATGGCTCATCGCGTTGATGTATTTCTCATCCATATCCCACGCCCGCTCAAAACAGGAAATCGCTCCTCGTGGACCTTCGAATAATTCTCTCTCACACTGGCGAAGGCCGGCAGCCGACCACATTCTAGCGGTTGTTCCAACTATCATACCGCGGAAGAAGAGATAGATTTCGACCATGACTAACAATGAGGCGAGTGCGAATGCAGCGACCTGTTCTGCACCGCTGTAAGCCAACCATTCGTTGACGAGCATCGATACTGCACCAAAACAGAGTATAATTCCGGCTAGAGGAGCAACGATGACATCTCTGCGTGTGTTAGCCATGTGACGGACTCCAGCCATCACTTGGAGGCCACCTAGCACGGTCACGAAAAGAGCCCCAATAGCCGCGTTGTCAAATTGCCGAGGTGAGTTCATTGCAATCGCCATCAAGCCGGCAAGAGTGAGTTGTAACCAGCCGTGCAGGCTGGAGATTTCAGGAAATGGTTGGTCTTTACTCAAGTAGAGGAGGGAGCCGCCGGTTGATGCAAGCAGCAGAATCCAACCAAGCATGAGCGCCGCCTAAAGCCGCGCGGCAATGAACCCGACTGTCAAGACTCGTCGTCGTGAACGCGTGGTTCAAGTCGCCAACCCGGCTTCCAGAAATCCTCATTGTCCAACCAGCCCAACCACTCTTTTTGGTTCGCTCTGAGTAGGTGAAACGCTCGTTTATCGAGCCCTTCTAACAAATCGTCAGCCAGTTCATCCAACCGGTGTGCTTCACCCCATTCAATCTGCATCTGTCGGATGGCACGCTGTCCTTCGCCGACATTATCGAAATTTTTCTCACACGCCTCCTGCAGGTCTTGCAGCCAATGTCGAGTCCCTCGAATATGTGGGTCATCGGTAATGGCCGCTCGCTTCTTACTAAACGGCCACCAACCCATGCCCACTCTACTGCCGCCCCTTCCCTTGAGTCTTAGGGCGAAGTGTGATGACGGCGGCACATCTCGAACGGCTATGGCGCGTATCGTGGTCCACACGCATGGGCGGGCGCGTGAGCGAGGTTACGC
The DNA here is from genome assembly GCA_963583115.1 of Candidatus Thalassarchaeaceae archaeon. Lineage (GTDB taxonomy): Archaea > Thermoplasmatota > Poseidoniia > Poseidoniales > Thalassarchaeaceae > MGIIb-Q1. The sequence goes on along the minus strand of CAUZUN010000094.1, from coordinate 2,133 downwards.
TGACCTTGTCGCGCTCTACGCTGAGCGCCTATCTCCAAGAGGAGTGAAGTTAGTTCAGCACTCAGAAAAGCTCAGCCATGATGCATATATCGGAAAATTGCAAGATGCAGCAAGTGGTGGCGAGTTGATTCTGCTCGATGAGAACGGGGAGTCTGGCACTACCGATTGGATGGTTGACAACTGGCGCAGATGGCGCATTTCTGGAGGCAATGTGCATTTGGCCATAGGTCCGGTGGATGGCTTTGAGGAGGAGGCGGTGTCCGACCACAGAACGATTGGATTAGGGCCTTTGACGATGACCTATGAAATGGCCGCAGTAGTCCTTTTAGAACAACTATATCGGGCTAGCGAAATCGAGCGCGGTTCGCCATATCACAGGGCGTGAAATCAGATACTCAATTCATTTCCAAGTTCAACGATTTCTTCCAATAACGATTCAAGGACCGACTCGTCAACGAGTGGATTAGCAATTACAGGACGAAGAATTGGCCGACCTTCAAGCATCGCTTTGGTGACCATGAATCGGCCGCGGTTAAGCATCTCGTCGCGGATTTTGTCAGTCACAGTATCGGCAGCAGAATCCGATAACCCGAATCCAGTGAATCTCATACAGATATTCGCAAATTCCCTGTGCGAAGCCATCTCGAGTTGTGGGTGGTCAATCACCTTTGACTCCAAGAAATCAGATAGTTCGAGGTATCTCTCGATTCTCTTCGCCCACCCTTCATGGCCAACCGCCCGCCAAGCGAGCCAAAGTTTGACCGCATCGACTCGACGGCCGCACTGCAGACTCATCCTTCCAAGGTCGAAGTCTTTGGTATTCTCATGCAGCAGGTAATGGCCAGATTCTCCATGCTTGCAGACTCTTCGAAGTGTCCCTTTGTCTTTCACCAAAAAGACGGAACAGATGATTTGCAATCCCATCATTTTGTGTGGGTCCCAAGTGATTGAATCGGCTCTCTCAATCCCTCTCAACAGACCTCTCGTCTTTGGGGAAAGGAGTGCAGCACCACCCCAAGCGGCATCGACATGGAGCCAGAGGTGTTCGGCGTGGCAGATGTCAGCAATTTCACTAATCGGGTCGAACGCACCACGCACCGTTGTGCCAGCAGTTGCCATGACGCAGAAGGGAAGGTTGCCGGCGCGCTTCTCAGCACCAATCGCTTCAGCCAGGTCCGATGGCAACATACGGCCTTTGTCATCACACGGAATTGAAATCAAATTATTCAGCCCGATACCAAGCACATTCGCAGCCATCTCAACAGAATAGTGAGACTCATTTGAGACGAATGCAACTAACTTCTTTCCGCCAATTCCTTGGCGTCGAGCATCGGGTATTTTCCTATCACGGGCGCAGAGTAAGCCCAACAGATTGCCGTTTGAGCCGCCGGTTGTGAATGTCCCTTCACCCGCTTCGAATCCAGCTAAAGTAGACATAGTGTCAATGATTTCATCTTCTATCAAAGAGGCGACCGGAGCCATCTCAAAAGTGTACATCGAGGTGTTCGTCAAACCCGTGATTATCTCGCCGGCGAGCCCAGGCACAGAAGTTCCACCCCAAAGTGGCTGCATGAAATGGGGGTGGCTGGTTTTCACAGAATGGTCAAGATAGTCATCGATATCAGACAGCATCGTTTCTACATCGACTCCCTCTCGACCGATAGCGAGGTCCAATTTGGCTCGAAGTTGTTCTGGTGCCAGTGAGTTAAGAATGGGTTGTGAGCCATCCTCAAGCTGACCTAAGTATCTCCAAACTCGTGCAAATACACCCTGCAAAAGGCGCTCATCGAAGGTGCTGAGCCCCCCGGTATCCTCTGTCATGTGTGTTCTCCGGCATCGCGGCTGACAGGAGAGGTCATCAAGGATTGCGCCGCTAGTTGTTCAACACGCCCGCTATGACCCAAAGATTGTCTAGCCATGACTACCCGAACTTTCCCTTGCTAACTATCACTGAAACCGCACTTCGCATCGCTGAAACAGTACTTCGCAAAGCCGAATCTGAACTCGCATTCCCGAAACTGAACTTTGGGTTGTTGAATTAGAACTCGGCCTAGAACTCGCACCACCAGAACGGAACTTGGCGACTCAGAGTCAACAAAACTTGGTGGTCCTAAAACGGTTCAAAGTCGCTCA
>CAUZUN010000093.1:0-4639 GCA_963583115.1 Candidatus Thalassarchaeaceae archaeon | reverse complement strand
CGTCTGTGGCCGTTTGGGACACAACAGCAGGACTTGCAAGAAGGCGAATTGAATGGCGCGGTCGGAATTGACCTGCCCAGCCTGTGGCCATGTAGAGAGCCTAGAAATGGCTACTGATTCCTGCCTGTTTTTCCACCGATGTGGTGGTTGTGAAGAACTGCTCAAACCGCTCGAAGGCGACTGTTGTGTCTTTTGCTCGTATGGTGACAGACAATGTCCACCGATGGCGAAAGATGGCTCCTGTTGCTGAACTGCCGGCCCAAACTATCAGCGAGGGTGTTCTGAACTGATGAACTGGCGGCTCCCAGCCATCACATCGATTATTTCCGAGTGAACTGCCACTCGGTCTCCTAGAACTTCAACACCGGGAAGATAACCAGAACAGACTCCGCTCGCCACGAACAACGCATCATCACTCGCGCACAGGTCGTCCCGACCCCAAAGTCGGTCAACATCGTCTCCGAGCATCTCGCGTGCGCGTCGCTCGTGGTCCTCTGTCGTGGTGACGAGTCGCCCTTCGAAATGGCCGCCGAGTCCACGAAGGGCGGCGGCGGTGATGACCCCTTCAGGAGCCGCCCCAATACCCATCAATAGGTCGACATCCGAGTTCGGATCAGCTGCATTCAGTGCGGCAGCCACATCTCCGTCACCGATGAGTGGTACTGCGACCGACATATCTCTCAGGGTTTTGATTAGTTCAGTGTGGCGAGGTCGGTCCATCACGACAACTCGCATCTCGTCGATTCGCTTGTCGAGTGCTGATGCTGCCGCTTCAATGTTGTAGTCGACATCTGCTTCGAGAGAGATTTCGCCAATAACCTCCGCCGGCCCAGCCAACTTGTCCATGTAGCAATCAGGAGCATGAAGAAGAGTGCCGCGCGGAGCGGCCGCCAATACTGCGATTGCATTTGGCAGGTCCTTCGCCACATGATTGGTACACTCCAACGGGTCGACCGCGATATCGACTTGAATCGCTCCGGCGACCCCTTGCATGGAGCCGAGCGGCTCACCTATCCAAAGCATGGGAGCGTCGTCTCGCTCACCCTCTCCAATGGCAACACGACCATCGAATGGAACTTCATCGAATACTGCTCGCATCGCCTCGACGGCGGCGCCATCAGCCAACTTGCCGTCGCCTCGACCTCGCCATTCAGCCGCCGCTATGGCAGCCATTTCGGTAGCCCGTACGAAGTGTGGAGCAAGGTCGCCAACACCGCCCATGGCCTTGCGAGGGAGGGGGGGTTCTCAATACTGCGGTGAAGGGATATTCAACAATTATTCAGGATTCACTTCCAAAACCGGACAATCCCCCAAACCGACTATCTCTCAATAAGGCGGTCGATGTGAGATTCAAGACTGAGTGCGTGAGTCGCTCTTCAACTTCTCAAGAACTCTAACTTCTTCGATGCGTGCCTCAGGGTATTGCCCATCCTCATCCTTCTCAAGTGACTTCACCATGTCCCAGACGCAGAGCAGCCCGGCACAAACTCCAGTCAATGCCTCCATCTCGACACCGGTCTTCCACTCCGCCCGCACGCGCACGAGGCAGCGGACGCCAAAATCCTCGACTTGCCAGTCGACATCACATGCGGTGAGTGGAATCGGATGGCAATGGGGAACGATGCGCGGCGTATCTTTGACCGCCTGAATGGCAGCGATGGTTGAAGCCTGAACGACATCCCCTTTGCGAATTAGTCCGGCGCGGATGGCGTCAATCGTCTCGGTTTGTAGCGAGATGAAGCCGCTGGCAGTTGCCTCGCGGGCTACTATCGGCTTACCGCTGACATCGACTATTGCTTCGATTCGCTCATCCATTTTCTCACCCTAGTCCTGCCTTCCAAATCGACCCGTCAGCCCTTACTTCACGCTTCCACAGTGGGGCTTGTGCCTTCAGTTCGTCGATGAGCCAACTACACGCCTCAAACCCTTCTGCTCGGTGCGGGCTCGCCACATGAATCGCCACTATCGGCTCGCCTGGCCCAACCGAACCTGTGCGATGAGAGATGACCACGGAATGTACTCCAAATTTCTCGATGGCCTCCTCTCCCAGCCGCCTCAACACGATGGGGAGTTGCTCCTCCCACCCATCGAACTCAAGTCGTTCGACAGCGACTCCATCCTCTTCGCCTCTGGTCACACCAAGAAATGTGACGACACTTCCACAACCGGTCAAGTCCAACTCCTCTCGCAATCCTTCCACATCAAGAGTCTCGGGCGCTGGAACGATGACCACAGACAAGGGATTCGGCATCTTTCCAAAGACGATAGGCCAATCCGCTTGAATCCGTCGGCGGCGAATCCTTCATGCGAGTAGTGCGGCTCGACCGCCTCGATGTCGGCAGCAGTGAGTGAGGATGGAGCCGTTCACATCATGGGCGCAGGGCTCTCTGGACTCGCTGCATCAATTATTCTCGCAAAGGGTGGAAGAGAGGTCCATGTCCACGACATTAGGAAGGATTCCGGGGCTCGTTTTGATGGAGATTTTCAAGGTATTGAGAACTGGACGAGTGACATTGATTTTCTAGAAGAGATGCGGCAGTGGGGGATTGACCCTGACGAGTTCAAGACGACTTCATTCCACCAAGTCGATGTCATCCATCCCGACGATGTCATCACCCAAGCGTGGAGTCCAACCGTAGCGTTCAGAGTCATCGAAAGAGGTACTGCTCACCACACAATCGACCAGGGTTTGAAGCGGCAGGCTGTCGCCGCGGGAGTGAATCTCCACTACAAGTCGAGAGTAGACCCGAAAGATTGTCACATCATCGCTGCCGGCCCAAAGGATACCTCGGCTCTCGCCTATGGCGAAATCTTCGAGACTTCCCACCCCGACCATGTCGCCTTCCACTTCAATGACAAGTTGGCCCCGGGCGCCTACGCGTACCTGATTGTAATCGACGGAATCGGACTCATCTGCACCTGCCTATGGCGTAAACAGAAGAAGAGCGCCCGCTACCTCAACGAGACCATCGCATGGTACGACGAGCACTATCCCGAACTCGACAGGAAACCGATTAAGCGAGTCGGAGGCAAAGGGGACTTCACCATCAATCGCAACTACACTGTTGACGGCCGCCATTATGTCGGTGAAGCGGGCGGCCTTCAGGACTTCATGTGGGGCTTCGGAATGCGATGCGCTATCACGAGTGGAGTCTACGCCGCGAAGGATATTCTTGGCGAATGTAACTACGATGAGGAGGTTCGGAAGCGGTTGCTACCCACTGTCAAGACCTCGGTATCGAATCGCTGGCTGATGAACCGGGTCGGCGACCGCACCTTCAAGAGAATCGCGACCTCTTGGATGAAGGACCAAAAAAAGCGACAGGATGGGCTGCCCTTCATCGGCCGTCTCTTCCGCCCTGACTTCTTCCGCGGTCTAGTCTACCACCTCGCCGCCAAGCGTATGCTGAAGAAAGTCGATGTCGCTGACGGGCGAGTCATCCATCGACTACCCTATAGAAAAGCGTTGAAACGAGATGTTTGGGAACCCAGTGAGGAAGCCCGTGCCATAGAGAGGGAGTGGAAACTTTCACGAAAAGGTGGAAACACCGAATCATTCACTGAAGAAGAGTGAACTAATTTTCTCGGCCAATCAAATCTGGCGGAAATCCCTTGTACAATCTTTGCCAGCAAACTGGTCTTCTGACTCACGGTAGACCGTCCTTAGATTATTGATGAAATTCATCTCTTGGGTGACGATGGTGAACTCTTCGATTGGCATTCCCTCTTCACTATCCATCCATCCGAGCACGATTTCCATCGTCATTCGCGCACCCTCCCTATGAGGATATGAGAAAATGTCCATACTGAGTGCCGGCATCACCAATTTCTTGATTTTCTTCTTCTCTCTCAACTTCTCAAAGAGTGACTCGTATGCCTGCTTCAGCAGTGAACGTCGGGTCTCGTCCTGATTTGGCCGCCTGCAATCGGGTCCGACCACATGAATCAGAGTCTTTGCAGGAAGCGCGAATGCTGCGGTTTCCACAGCAGTTCCTACTGGACAGGGCTGAGTGTTCGTCTTTCGCTGTTCTGATGCGATATCTCGACAGGCTAGACGCAGCTCCTCTCCGGCCGCCGTATGCAATTTTCCATCGACCCCTTCACGGCCGGATAATCGGTTGTTCGCACCTGTGACCATGACTTCACATTCACTCTTCGCCATATCACCAATAATGACCTTCACCATGCCATTACGGCATGCTCGTGCGAGGAATACTTCTACCACGGCGCTCGCAGGTGGGGCCGGCCCAAATATACCCGTCGCCGGCAGTGTCAGCGAAAGGTAACTCTCCGCTCTAGCGGAGACCGTCGTGAATGCGGAACTGTCTTGAGCGATTCAAAGGGTTCGCAACATGTGCCGAGCGTACGCTATGCAGCCGCCCTCGCCCTACTCATCCTGCTTACCTCGTGGTCGGGATTGGCCAACCACTCGCCTCAACTTCCTCCCACTGATATCCAATTGGCAACTGGTGAGGGCTGGAATGAGACTCCATTTCGCGATGTCGCTGTTCCAGGCGGATTCACATTTCTCTCATACATCGATTACCAAGATGTGGGCATTTTAATCAATAACAACAGCGATGCGAGCAAAACGATTGGCTACGCCTTCGTGCTCGCCAGAAACATCTCGGCGGACCGT
>CAUZUN010000092.1:0-4662 GCA_963583115.1 Candidatus Thalassarchaeaceae archaeon | reverse complement strand
CGGCAAGTGCTGAGAGGAATAATGCATCGGGGTCGTTGGGGTCGCCTTCTGCAACTATCATCGTCGCTGAGCCGTTGATGCGAACCACATTTCTCAAATCCATCAGGTCGAGGTTGATTAGACCAACTTGGCCCAATGTCAAAATGAGCCCCTGAACTAACTCCTCGATGTAGGAAGGTTCCTCCTTCCAATCAACACCGCGGGCGCGTGCCTGCCAAGCGAGGCGGTCGAGGGAGAGGTGAACACAGACATCTGAAGCCTCTTCCAATTTGCCAATCGCTTCAAGTGAAATTTCGTTGCGAACCGGTTGGTCCTCGAATGGCAGCGCCGAGATGGTCAACACCAACGCACCCTTCCTTCTCGCTTGTTCTGCAAGGGCGGGCGCGGCACCAGAACCAACGCCACCTCCAAGTGCGGTCAAAAGTACCAAAAGTTCGACCGGCTCAAGGATTGTCTGCATTATTGCGGTTGAACGGCGATATTGTGCCTCAGCCAACTGAGGCAGTGCAGCGCACCCTTCTATAGACGCTTCACCCAATGGTAAACAGTGCGCGTGTCGAGCATTTTCAAATGAGCGCTCGTCGGCGTCGACCAACAACAAATCGGCATGTTCCGAACACTTTTCATGGGCTCTTGAAGCCCATTGGCAACCCAATCCGCCAACCCCGGCGACAAGTAGACTTCCGTCGTGCACAACCGACTCTTCAATAGGGCGGCCGTTGAACTTTCTCATCGGCTCAATCGCACAAGGATAACGGAAATATCGGGCAATCGATTTTCAATCGTAGGAAGAATAACGCTCGTAGCGTCGCCTCTCATCCCGAGCCCACGCATTGTCTGGCTCAAGTTCGAGGACTTTCCCATAGTATTCGACAGCCTTCTCAAATTCTGAAAGGTATTTGCCGTAGAGGTGGCCAAGATTACTCAGAACTGGAATGCAGTTTTCATCATCCGCAACCATCGCCAACAGAACTTCTTCCGCACCGCTCAAATCGTGCATTTCCATCTTTGTCTCAGCATCGTCAAGAGCAGTGAGTTGCTCATCGCTGAGAGAGTAGATGTTCGCCCAACCTTTTTCCGACATCCCATTTGCCTCTAAGCGGGGCTAACTCGGCTGGCCTATTGAGCCCTTGCCTCGCCCCCCAAACAAGCCCCTTCTCATGCGCGCCTGCGCTTAGGCGCGAGAGATTGCGATTCGGGACAGCCCTTGAGAATCTCGTAAACGATATACTGCGCCGCTATGCAGACCGGTCAAACAGCAAACGATTATTAGACTTAATCAAGTCGGCCGATTCATCTTAGGTTGAGTCTTCAATGAGGGGTTTAACGAACAGCCTCAAGCCGGCCGTCATACTGCTGCTCGTAGGTTTGCTTTTGGGAAGTGGTTCATTCGCCGAATCAAGGGGAATCACTGGTGACAAGGCGGAGGGTGAGACCGATGTTGCGATGAACGGCTGCACTTGCCACACAAACAACGAAATTGCCCCAACTGATTCTGTCACCTTGATTCTCGAAGGGGTGCCCTATGGGTGGACTGACGGTACGATTTACGAGATTACCATCCAGCTCATCGGCGGGCCGGATATCGATACAAGTTCCAATACAGGTGGCTTCTCAATGCGGGCCAGTTCTGGAGCTCTCAGCGCTGGAAGTGGTTTTGAGAGTCTTGTCCAGAATGATGGTTCCGAACAGACACTCACCCACACCTCAGCAGGAGCGCAGACCGAGGACAGAACATGGCACATCATCTGGACTGCCCCAGCAGCTGGAAGTGGTGAAGTGACAATTTGGCTGGCCGGAAACTCAGTCGACGGTAACGGCGCCGCGATGGCACCTGATTCATACAATCGCCTCTCATTCTCGCTTCCGGAGGGTGGCGATTCCGGGGCGACTCGTACGATCTTCGCTGGTGACGGCAATATCAAGGCGCCCGCCGCAGAGGCAGGACATACAAATCTGCATGACTTGGGTGCTCCATTCCGAGCCCACTGGCTCGGGCTTCTCGGCTTTGGTGCAGTAATCTCGGTGATTATCTTCTGCGGCTTCTTCCTTCGATATGGATTCAGCCGCCATTATGTCGGTCGCAGCAATTTGCTGCATCTTCGCATCAAGCACTTGAGGAGAGGTGACCAACTTTGAGCGGTGTGCAAAAGTTGGAGTTGTGGCGCGAAGCGCTTGCAACATACATCACTGAGAAGGAGGTTGTCTGATGGATAGGGATACAGTCACCACACTTCTTGAGCAGGTCTCTCGAGGCGAAGTCTCAATCGAGGACGCTCGAACAGCATTGGAGGGGGTCGAACTAGACGAGGCAACTTACACCTCTGCAATCGACCACGGAGTCTTCAATCAGGTTGAGCCGGGAACTATCGTCAGAGCGAGCCTTGCACCGAGCGGAACCACAGCACTCGTTATCCTATTCTTCATCTGGGGACTTGGTTGGACCCTCTACTGGGCCGGCTCGCTAATCTTCGGACTATTCGCTGGTTGGGACCAACAGCAACTCTCCTACCACATGGGAATGACAATGGTGACGCTGATGCTGATGGGAATCATCTACCTCAAGTTCGTGCTACCAGATGTTGTCATCGTCAAACATCGTCGCAACAAATACATCGGCCAGAAAGACCCGGACGGTTGGTACCAATACGAGGTGTGAGAATATGGCAAGACAGTTCCGACTTCGCCCCTCGCCTACCGAGGGTGATGGAGATGACTCCGGTGAGAAATACGATCTTGATCGGCGTCGCTTCATGCGCTACTCGTTCAACTCCGCCGCCGGACTCATCACAATGGCATCTTTCGGCTCAATCGGCTTCGCCTCACTTCTGATGGGAACTTCAGACTCAGCCGGAGCGGGCAATTCGATTCTCTATTGGGTCCCGAAGGGGCAGGAAGACACCGTTTGGTTTGGCTCGGACCACCTCGGACCGATGACCAAGTCAGCATTTGAGGCGCAAGCGGCGACCAGCACGACCGGCATGGCAGGTGCACAGGGCGTTTGGGGAGGCTTACCCGTGAATGTCGTTTATGTGCCACACGAAGAGAACAAAAATTCGCCACCGACTGCAGGGAAACCCAGATTCCAGTTCATGGACGGCTCCGACCAGACCGGTGCAGTAATCGGCTACGGCGGTGAAATCGAAGAGATGGAACAGTGGTCAACTTTGAAAATTCACAACAATATAATCATCATTTTCTCCCGCTGCCCTCACCTCTGCTGCATCCCCGGCTGGCAACTCGTGGCCAACGACTTCACCGCTGACAACTGGATTCCCGGAGGATTGGACTCCGGTGGCAACAAACTGTTCTGCATTTGCCATTCAAGCAGGTATGACCCGACAGTGATTGAGATGAACACAAATCGAAATCGACGGACTGGTACTGTTTTCAATTACTTCGGTGTCAAGAGGACCGGAGGCCCTGCGCCGGTCGGCATGCCACTTGTCCCATTCACCGTCAACAACGATGTTCTTGAGGTGGTCGATTTCAAGGCCCAAGAAATCATTGAAATGATGGACTGGTACACTTTTTGCGATTAAGGAGAATGAAAAAATGAGAACTTACGGAATCCTCTCGACATCGCGTTCCTCCTATGGAGGTGACATCTGATGCTGCTACAATTTTGGTTCCTTTGGCTCTTCATCATCTTGGTCGTCGTAATCGTCGCTTTCACCCTTCGAAAGGAGAATGAGGAAGTCCCGCGCAAGGATATCCTACGCGCTGTCGAATCATCCGGAGACATGGGGGTGGCTGAGAAATTGTTCCTCTGGACCTTCTCATGGTTGGACACTCGGTTCAGAATTCAAGACTACTGGGGTATGAGCCGTGACGCGTATCACAGCATGCACCGACAGATGCCGCTGACCCACGCCGAGAAGTACAAACTGCGAATCATCTGGTACTGGTATCCGCTCTACTGCCTTGGTGGAATCTCGTTCCTCGCCTTCATCCTGTTAATCATCACAGGAACCGTCCTCGGCATCTACTATGTCCCTGGCGGAGATGGTGACCCGAGCCCTGCCTACGGCAGCATGCAGTTCATCATGCTCGAACTGCCGTTCGGTTACATCATGAGAAGTCTGCACCATTGGGGGACTCACTTCATGGTCGCATCAGTATTTTTGCACATGTGCCGTGTCTACTTCACTGGCGCATACCGCAACCCACGAGAGTTGAACTGGCTCATTGGGGTCGGCCTGATGTTCTTCACAATCTTCTTCGGATACTCCGGTTATCTGTTACCTTGGGACGCGTTAGCGTTTGGTGCCGCGACAATTGGAATCAACATGGCGAGTTCCACTCCTTTGATTGGCGGCTGGGTTGCCACTCTCATGTTCGGAGGAACTAGCCTCTCGGGGGCAACAGTCACTCGGATGTACTTCCTGCATGTGTTCATCTTGCCAGTGATAGTGACAACTCTCATCATCATCCATCTGTTCATCGTATGGGTACAAGGAATTGCGGAGCCGCACTGATAGAGAGGGAAGTGAAATAAAATGGGGATGATCGACAACTTCGGCAGAATTGCAGATGTTTACATCAGTGAGAAAGAGAAACTCAAGGACGCCGCAGAAGAGCGGCGCCGAGTCTTCACAGGTCACCCATTTTGGCCCCACGAAGTTCTACGAGACACAATCATCTGCGGTTCGATGATAGCTG
>CAUZUN010000091.1:0-4694 GCA_963583115.1 Candidatus Thalassarchaeaceae archaeon | reverse complement strand
ATTTCAGATTATTGAATATAGGATTACAATGGCTATGAGGGGGAAGAGAACCATCGTTCCGTTGTCGTCTATCCAACGAAGTCTCGGCCATTCTGAAGCGACTTGCAATGGCGCCACTAATAGCACCAAAATAAGTGGTGTAGCAAGGAAATACCACGAAAGCAACCACACCAGTGAAACCGTGAGGAGTCCGGCAAAGAAGACCTTCTTCGGCTCCCACCCAGCCCGCCGTGCCTCACCCATTGCGGGGTCACCAAACGCCAACCCGCAGATGAGAGGTAATCCAATCGCAGCCCCTTTCAAACCGAATTCCGGGGTTAACAAAAGTGCTGTGCAAACCGAAACTGCACCCCAAAATAGTGCACTCAGTTGATTCGCCTCATAGGCTCGCTGTCCAACGATTGTGATGCCTAATTTCAAGCGAATCATTTCGGCTAGAATAATCGCCCCAAGAACGGCTAAAACCACTTCATTTGGCGTCATATTGATGAGGCCAGAAATGCTCTCGCCGTGCCAATAGTAGAGCCAAGGGACTACCGCCAATGCGAGGTGGACTGCTCTGCGAAAGATGTGGCCGCCTAATCCTCCGACGCTGTGTTTGACATGGTCTGCCTCGTAAGTTTCTTCATCGAGTAACAGGGATTCTACCATCTTCACGCCCTCCAAGGTAGGGGCTTCCCAAGTGTAGTTCCATCCGAAATGAATAACGGGAATTCAGAATGGCTTGTCAATTCGATTCCTCCAGTTGGTCAGAAACCCATTGGTCAGCGTCGAAGTCGCCAGATTCGAGTGCTGACAGGACCTCTTCGATGTCTGGGCGGGAGAGAAGTGCAGCATCCCAAGCCGTCAGTAGACGCTCTCGCCAGCGTGCCATTGAGGAATCGCTGCGAGTGGGGAGGCTCAAAAGTAGGTCGGCTAATTCTTGGATGCCGTCACCGTTCCTCGCTGAAGCGAGGAGAACCGGTGGCGGATTACCAGCGATTTCGAGGGCGGAGCGGAGGTCAGCAGCAACGCGCTCCGCCCCATCCAAATCTGATTTGTTGACAACGATTGCATCAGCCAGTTCGAGGACACCCGCTTTTTCTGCTTGGACTTCATCACCGCGTGCTGGCCCTTCGACCAGAAGCACTCGGTCAGCGACCGAGACTATTCTCACCTCGGATTGGCCTGAGCCGACCGTTTCGACCAGCACAATGTCGAAGCCGGCCGCTACTAGAACTTCAGCCATCAAGCCGAGGCGAACCGGAAGTCCGCCCGGTTGGTTTCGGGTAGCGAGAGAGCGAACGAAGACATTCGGGTCATCATCGGCGGTTTGCATTCGAAGTCGGTCGCCTAGCAGTGCGCCGCCTGTAAGCGGAGAAGATGGGTCCACAGCGAGCACTGCGATTCGTAGTTCTGTGGCTGAAAATGTGCGCAGCAGTTGGTCGACGAGACAACTCTTGCCGACTCCGGGGGCGCCTGTAATTCCGATGATTTTACCGTCACCTGAATTGTGAGGGATTCCAATCGATTCGCGGGATTCGACCCCGTTCTCGACGGCGCTCAACAATTTGGAAAGGGCACGGCGGTCGCCAGCTTTGGCAGCATCGAGTAGTCCAGCCACGGGTTCACTCCCCGCCCCACTTCCAGTCGCCGCCTTCACCAACACCGGTCGGCTTGCCGTCTGCCTTTCGCGAGGCTACCTCAGAGCAGAATTCACCCATCTCTGCCATAGTTGTGCCAGGGCCGAAAATCGCCCGCACGCCAGAGTCGTACAACTGTTCACGGTCACCCACTGGAATAATACCGCCTCCAAAGACGACCACATCTCCTGCCCCCGCCTCTTTCAAGAGTTCACAGATTCTTGGAAATAGGAAAGCGTGTGCGCCTGAAAGACTCGACAAGCCGAGCAAATCGGCATCTTCGTCGCTTACAGTCCGAACGATTTGCTCGGGTGTTCTTCGAAGTCCGGTGTAAATCACCTCATGGCCAGCGTCGCGCAGCGCCCGTGCTACCACCTTGGCACCACGGTCGTGGCCATCGAGTCCCGGCTTCGCAATCACGATTCGCATAGCCATCCTCACTCTACCTCGACCGTGTGCCCACCTTTCAATTCAACGAATCCCCCTAGGTAGGGGATAATCAATCAAAATGGTAGGAAAACCAGTTGTGAATCCCGTTCACTTTCATCTTCACGACTAATTTGGCACTCTTTGGCTCGACGCATAGACTATGGGCGGCGAGAGTCACCCTAAGCCTTGAGTTGAATGGAAACGACAGATGAGCGCCTCGGAGACTTGCGCCGTCGCAAGGCGCAAGCAGCGGCAGGTGGAGGTCCACAAAGGGTCGATGCCCAGCACGCCAAAGGCAAACTGACCGCCCGAGAGCGGTTAGATACACTGTTGGATGACGGCTCATTTCAAGAGATTGATTCATTGGTTGAACATCGCTGTCGCGACTTCGGAATGGACCAAAATGTGGTCCCGGGAGATGGCGTGGTCACCGGACACGGAACTATCGGAGGACAGACAGTTTACTGCTTCGCACAGGATTTCACAGTCTACGGAGGAAGTCTGGGGGAAATGCACGGCCTGAAAATTTGCAAAGTTCTCGACATGGCAATGAAGACCGGCTCTCCAGTAATCGGCTTGAACGACAGCGGCGGCGCTCGAATCCAAGAGGGCGTAGCAAGTCTCGGCTCGTATGCTGAAATATTCTACCGGAACGTCAGAGCGAGCGGAATTATTCCCCAAATCAGCGTCATCATGGGGCCCTGTGCGGGCGGTGCGGTGTACAGCCCAGCGATTACAGATTTCGTCGTCATGGTCGACAAGACGGCACACATGTTCATCACCGGCCCTGAGGTCATCAAAACGGTCACAAACGAGGATGTCTCCTTTGAAGAATTGGGCGGCGCTGAGACCCACGCAAGCCTTTCTGGTGTGACTCATTTCACTGCTGAAGACGATGAAGACGCATTGGACATCGTTCGAAATTTGGTCTCTTTCCTACCCCAAAATAACCTTGAAACCTGCCCCGTCAAAGCCTCCTCGGACCCGGTCGAGCGGGGATGCGAAAATTTGCAGTCGATTGTGCCCGATGACCCACTGAAGCCCTACGATGTAGTCGAGGTCATCGGGGAACTTGTCGACGACGGGGATTTTCTAGAGGTTCAAGCGGATTTCGCTCAAAACATCGTCGTCGGCTTTGGTCGGTTGGATGGGCAACCGATAGGAATTGTGGGGAACCAGCCAAACCATCTCGCGGGTTGCCTTGATATTGATGCCTCTGTGAAGGCGGCTCGATTCGTGCGATTCTGTGACGCCTTCAATGTGCCACTACTCACTCTCGTCGATGTACCCGGGTTCTTACCCGGTGCCAATCAAGAGTGGGGTGGAATCATTCGCCATGGTGCGAAGTTACTCTACGCTTATTCCGAAGCGACTGTCCCGAAGATGACAGTCATCATGCGCAAGGCGTATGGTGGCGCATACGATGTAATGTGTTCCAAACACATTCGCGGCGACTACAATATCGCTTGGCCAACCGCCCAATTAGCGGTGATGGGCGCCGATGGGGCGGTCCAAATTATTCATCGACGCCGACTTGAAAACGCTACCAACAGCGAACAGGAGCGAGAAAGACTCGTGGAAGAGTATGGCGAACTGTTCGCAAATCCGTACAAAGCGGCGGCTCTAGGCTACCTCGATGATGTAGTCGAGCCGCGCGAAACCCGCTCAAAACTCTGCAAAGCGCTCGGAATGCTACTAGACAAGCAGGAGACGAGGCCGGCGCGAAAGCATGGAAATATCCCACTTTGAGATGGACTAAATGGAAGATGACGAATCCTACTCAAGCGCCATGAGTCGCATTCTGGGAAACGCTCGAGGACCACTAGAGGATATCGAAGATTTCGACGACTCGAAGCCAGACACGCTAGAGCCAGACACGCCTGAGCCGAACACCAAAACAAACGCTACGACCCCAGCCGACCCAACTTCCACCACCGCAGACAGCCTTGCCCCCACAAAATCCACACTTCCCGCCACCACCGACAGGACGGCAATTCTGCGATTGGCAGCAATAATGGCAGTATTGGGAATGAGCGAACAGGCGCCGGCGAAAATCCGCCAAATCGGCCGCCGGCGCGGCACCGCATGGGCCCAAGACCACCGGTTCGCAGCGATGGGGCTTCCCGGCGTAGCGCACAGAATTACCCGACGGTCAACTTGGAGGTGAGCGACTTTGATGCAAAAACGCCACAAATCCTGCAACTTCACGACCCTCACCATCGGAGGTGAATTCCTTGGCTGAGAAACGCAAGGTTACCATCGATGGAGAGACCTTTGAGGTCGACCTTGAGCGGCAGGGCTCGATTTGGAAGGCAACTGTCGAAGGTCAAACTTTCGAAGTCGAAGTTGAAGGCGAAGTTGTTGCCCCGCCGCCCAAGCGTAGGAAGGGTGGCGTGAAAGGGGGTAAGTCTGGAGTCATTTCAAGCAACATCCCGGGTAAGGTGGTGACCCTCGAGGTCGAGTTAGGTCAGTCCGTCAAAGAAGGCGAAATCGTGCTCATTTTGGAGGCCATGAAGATGCAAAACGAGGTCACTGCACCGGTATCTGGAACAGTCACGGAAATCAACTGCCGAGAAGGGGCGAACATCGAAGCCAACACCACTCTCGTGGTAATTGAACCGGCTGAAACAAGCGAGGAGCCGG
>CAUZUN010000090.1:0-4715 GCA_963583115.1 Candidatus Thalassarchaeaceae archaeon | reverse complement strand
TTATCCGATAGTTACAGCGCTGATAATCGGTGGAATCATCAGCGAAGATAGACGAAACGGTACCAGCGCACTCTACTTTTCAAGACCGGTTAACCGGCGCGATTATGCAGCGATGAAATACCTCTCTGTTGCCGTTATTCTCTCGGTTGTAATCCTCTTCACTCTGTTCGCTTACTATGTCGGAGCAATTCTGGTAAACGGTGAGGGATGGGCCTACCTAATCGACACCGGAGTCCTCTTCCTTGGGGCTTTCGCCGCGGGCACTATTTTGGTAATCACCTACACCAGTATTGGGGTAGCACTCTCGGCCATAAGCCAAGGGAAATTCTTTCCTGCGGTTTCATTCTTGGGATTGATTTTGGGAACGAAAATGGTGGCGTTTCTCATCTCCTGGCTGTTTGACACCAGTGCGATTTACCTCATTTCGCCTTACGACAATGTCGCCCATGTAGGGCAATGGATGCTCGGATTGAACTACACATACGACCATCCAGCCTCTTGGAGTCTGGTGATGTTGTTAGTGATGAATGCCGTTTCAATTTACATCCTCTCAGCGAGGGTTTCTTCTTTGGAGGTGGCCCGCGAATGAGTCGGTTTGAGTGTGTGGAATTGGAGGTGAAGGCGTGATTCCCGACCTATCCCAAACCGGCGAGGGACAGAAGGAGTGGGCGCCTGTTCCCGAAGCACCACATGTGGTCCTCAACCATGTCACCAAGACCTACGGGCAAGTCATTGGACTGAACGATGTTTCAATCGCAATCAAGGGTGGTGTGACCGGGATTTTAGGTCAAAACGGAGCGGGGAAATCGACACTTTTCAAACTCATCGTCGGAAGACTGCGGCCCACTTCAGGCGAGGTGATGTTGTTTGGGACGAACCCATTCAAGAATCCCGCACCCTACTCAAGACTCGGCTATGTTTCGGAATCTGAACAGTTGTATGATTGGATGACTGGCCTCGATTTTGTTGCAACTCTGGCCCGACTCTACGGCTACACAAGAGATGAAGCGAAGGAACGAGCGATGCATGTTCTGGAATTCGTTGGCTTGGATGATGTCGCTAACAAGGAGATTGGAAAGTACAGCAAGGGGATGAGGCAGCGGGTGAAAATCGCTCATGCGATGGTCCACGACCCCGACCTCATCATTTTGGATGAGCCGCTCGCCGGCTGCGACCCACTCGCGAGGACTACAATCATGAATGTCGTTCGAGAACTCGGCGCGATGGGGAAGACTGTCCTTGTGAGCAGTCATGCGCTGCATGAAATCGAAAGAATCACCGAACAGATTTTGATTCTACACAACGGTCGACTTCTAGCGCTCGGAAATCTACACGCTATCCGTGAATTGCTCGACAAACACCCTCACCGAATTAAATTGCTTACCGATAACCCTCGAGAGTTAGGCCGTTCCTTCCTACCACACGAAGATGTATTTGGGGTGAGATTTCCCAACTCGGGGGAGTTGATGATAGAGACCAACAACCTCTCTTCAGTTCATCAAGCGCTGCCGGGGATTTGTGTTGAAAGCGGAATAAGGGTGACTGGAATAGAGAATCCGGATGACAATTTGGAATCACTACTCGGCTATCTGATGGAGGGTCGCGCATGATGCCAGAACCCGACGATATTGGATTTGGCCAACCTGAGCCGGGCTCTGCTGCGCCTCCGCCAAGTTCCCCAAGTGCCTCGCCGCCGCCGCCATCACCAGTTGAACTGGGGGCCGAATCTCTTGGTGGTCTGACCGCTCCTCCCCCACAATCTCCTCCCCCACAATCTCCCACTCCAACAACTCCGGATGCCCAAGTACCAGCACCACTGCCGATTCCGGGCGGAAAACAATTGCAACGAATCCAAGAACAGGCGGCGCAGGCATTTCGACCGCTAACAGATACGGTGTGGAGTAAACTCGACAGAAAAGCAACTGCAGTCGCTGAATTCACCCTCCGCCAATATAGGACCAAGTCTTCGACTTGGGTCGTTCTCGGAATCGGTGTCCTGTTTGTCGGCATGATGTTGATGTTCTACGCTGAAGCGATGGCAACCGGCTACGAGGCCTACGACAACGACGGTGATTCGTATGATTGGGACGAGGATGGTTATCCAGCCGGGCAGGAACGGCGATTAGGCACTGACCCGAACGACCGATTCGACTATCCAGACCCGGATATCTACCCCCCGGACGACCCCTCGGTTTGGATCAACGAGGATGGCTTTGATTGGGATGGCGACTACTCAAATCGTAACCAAGGATTCGACGATGACTCCGACTGCACCGGAGAAGGGTGGACCGACCCCGGCTCGTGGGCTTTACCCGGAAATAAGGATTACAACGGTGACGGAATCGATTGCAATGCTCGCTACCGAACGAATGTGACCGGTGAAATTGTTCTCGGAATTATGAACGACCCGAATGTCGACGAGGACCCCGACGAGGATGTTTTCATCAAAGAGGCGTTACACCGCGGTTTCGTTCTTGGATTTGGAAAAATCGGCTTTGTTTTCTTGATTGGAATCTTCCTGCCACTATTCCTCGCAACAGGGCTGATTAGAGATGAGATGGACAAGGGAACTCTCCATTACATCATGGGGAAACCAATCGCTCGGGCTGAAGTTCTCGCCTACAGACTTCTCGGGTATCTGGCTGTGGTGTGGCCTTATTCCACTGTCTTAATTCTCGGTACCGCGCTCATCACCGGCTTCATTGCCCCCTCAGAATCGCTCTTCCGATTCGATGACATGGCTGCCTGGTTGGGGGTCCTGCTGGCCAGTTGGTTCGTGATGCTGGCGTATGGTACAGTTTTCTGTACGCTCGGTGTGATGAGTCCGAAATACGGGCTGTGGATTGCCATCGGATTAGGTGTGTGGGAATTCGCGATGGCGATGATTTCATTGGGTGCTCCAAATTTCCCTCTCAGTTGGCTTTCAATCTCTCATTGGGGAATCGAGATAGTGAATTGCACCTCGATTCTTGCATATCCAGACCAAAGTTGGATGGCTGCGGTTTCTGAAACTGTGAATTGGGGAGATGATACTCCGATTACAGGCTTTTACTCCGCCCCTTCAATCATGCCTACGAGCGCCTTCGGCTCGTTGCTGATTTCCATCTTTATGCTGCTGATGGTGACTGTGATGGCGCTTTTCATCGGACAGTCTAGTCTCAAACGCAAGGAACTGAACTGAAGGTGTGTTCATGCAATCTAGTGAACCAGCCCGCTTTGAGGGTGACTTCTCCTCGTTTTGGAATCTCGACACTCTGCCTCCGCTGCGCCGCCTCTCATGGTGGTGGTGGTGGTGGCTTGTGCTCATCCCCGACCCCGAGCGGCCAGGTCATAGTAAGCAGTTGATGGTGCTCTGGTCGACGCGTGACTGCGAGCGAATCAATGTCAGCGGCTTCGATTGGTGGGGTGGCGGCCGAACGGCTGTCGACGAAGAGGGAGGAATCGTGTTTCCCGGAATGGTCGCTTCTTGGTGGTTCGATGGTGAAACGGTTCACGAGCCGATTGTACTTGAGGAGGCGAGGATGGCCGCGATTGATTCCGACCATTCCCTTTGGCCGGGTGGTGAGAGCGGTTCGGCGGGAGCCAGCGAGGGCAAGAACGGCGGTGCTCCGGGCGGCGGTGCAGTAATTCCGATTTCAAGCGACGATTTGTCGATGGGAATGGCGGCAGACAGCAGTAATTTTTGGCTCAAATTGTCGGCGAATGAGAAGGCGAAAAAGGGTGGCTCGGCAGGTGAGTTCGACCTAACAATGAAGCCCTGGAACGACGAGATAAGTGCGCTGGAATACAAGCACAATATGCTGGTCGGAAAGATGGGGTATGACATTCTTAGAATTCACGGCACGAAATGTGAAGGAACGATTGACGGAGAGCCGGTAGAAGGGACTGCGTACTTCCAAAAAGTGTGCGTTCAGGCGCCTTCGGTCCCGTGGTTCTGGGGGATGCTACACTTCGAAAATGGCTCCTACCTTGACTGGTTCCTGCCACACTATTCCTTCTCCATGACCGCTAACGATGACCGACCGTGGAAACTACGTGACTTCGGACAACTGCCGATACAAGGGGCGGGGCTTTGGAAAGATGCCGGGCGGCAGCGAACGGAACGGTTTGAGCGATGTGAAGTCGAATTGATCAAGCCGCCCGACGATGAAGCGAAGTTTGACAGCGAGGGAAATCCACTTCCTCGATTTCACATCAGAATGTGGAACGGCAGAACTCAGGTCGGTTTGGTCGTCGCCGCGGTCGGAAGGGCCCGATGGACCTTCGACCAACCTACTCGTGCGCACATGACCAGTCATTTCACCTACAACGAGTATCCATTGAAGGTTGAAGAGATTACAGTTCTTGATGAAAAAGGGGTCAGAACTCTCGATGATTGGGAGTGGGTCCACGGCAATGCGGAGCACAGTTGGGGCGTTCTCCACTGAATTTCGGGTTTGCATAGTATGATATACGGCCGGAACAGGTGTACTTGCGTTGAGAATGTGGTAACATGAGTGAACAAGCCCTCGTCGAGAAATTTCGAAGCCAGATTGATGCCGACGATGTACACGATGAATTCGGGATGACAAGTGAGGAGAATGCCATATTCACTACGATGCCCTCAGTATTCGCATTCTTTGCGAAGTATATCCTTTGTTTCACTGTCTTAATCATTCATTTGCTGTTCTGGTGGATCAATGCTTTGGATGGAAATGCCGGCACAGAGGTAAGTG
>CAUZUN010000089.1:0-4755 GCA_963583115.1 Candidatus Thalassarchaeaceae archaeon | reverse complement strand
TACCGCTCGCGAACCTATGGTCACGCCCGGCAAAACAGTCGCTCCGCCGCCGATTACCGCACCCGCTCGTACAGTGACAGGTAGCCACTTGTCACGGTCTTGGCTTGGAGGGTGTCGGTCGTTGAGCAGTGTTGCGTTTGGCCCGATGAAAACATCGTTCTCGAGGATGCAGATGCTGGCCACATATGCACCACCTTGTACTCTTACACGGTCCCCCAAAACGGCCTCACTTCCAACATGGGCGAGCGCGCCAACAGAGCAGTCAGCACCTATGACTGCGTCTTTCCCGACATGGCAGGGACTCCACGCGACGGAGCCATTTCCGAGGTCGTGGCGGATACCGGCCAACTCGTTGTGGCGAGTGTCATTGGACTCGTTGTCGTTACAACTTGTCAGCCCTTCGTCGTCGGACATGCAATCACTCGATACCGAGGTCTCTCATTAGCCGTTCGACATGTCCAGTCGCTTTGACATTGTATTTCGCCCATGCGAGGTTTCCGTCTTGTGAGATTGCGAAGGTGGAGCGGAGTGAGCCTAGGAAAGTTCGCCCGTAGAGTTTCTTTTCTGCCCAAGTGCCGTAGAGTTGGTTCAGCGATTTTGCTTCGTCCACGATGAGTTCGAAGGGGAGTTCATGCTTTTCAATAAATTTCTCATGGCTCTTTGCGGAGTCTTTTGAGATGCCGATGACTCGCCAACCGGCTGACTTCACCGCTCCGAAGTTGTCGCGGAAATCGCACGCCTGAGTAGTACATCCAGGGGTGCTGTCCTTAGGGTAGAAGTAGAGGACTACGCCGCTCTCCTGCAACATTTCTGCCAACTTCACTACCGTGCCGTCGGTCAATGTCGCCTCAAATTCCGGGGCCTTGTCGCCTACGTTCAGGTGCTTTGCCATGGTTGGGTCGGGATGGCTGTCGCTCCTAACGCTGACGCTCGGCTCTCTTGCGCTTTTCACTAGCCGCGAACCCACATATTGGACATGAGTCCATGTCGTGATAGCGAGCTGGACAGTGCTCTCTGCCGAAGAAAATGATCTGCAGGTGGCGCCTCGCCCACTCATCCTTTGGGAAGAGCCGTTTCAGGTCCTTCTCGGTCTGAACGACATTCTTTCCATTTGTCAGCCCCCAACGGGTTGCGAGCCTGTGGATGTGGGTATCCACAGGGAATGCGGGAACTCCGAACGCCTGCACCATCACAACTGAAGCGGTCTTGTGGCCGACGCCTGCCAATGCTTCGAGTTCCTCGAAGGTTTGGGGGATGGCTCCGTCGTGTCTTTCGACGAGTTGTTCAGCCATCCTGTGCAAGTTCTTCGCCTTGGTCGGGGCGAGTCCAATTTCTCGGATGAGGTCTTTGATGTCGGACACTTGGAGCGAGGCCATTTCTCTTGGAGTGGAGGCGTGGTCGAAGAGGGCCGGAGTGACTTGGTTGACCTTTTTGTCAGTGGTTTGGGCCGAGAGCATCACAGCCACAAGAAAGGTGTACGGGTCTCGGTGGTCGAGTGGAATTGGCTGTTCCGCGTAGAGTTGGTCGAGTATCTCACCGATGCGGCCGACCTTCTCGGCTTTGAGCATGAAATCACTCCATCTCTACATCTGGGCTTGACTTCCAACCATACAAGCCGGCGGCGCCAATGAGTCCGCCCGGCACAATATAGCAAGGGAGCCACATCCAGGTTGCCCACTCTTGATTTGGTCCTCCCATTATCATGAATGCGAAGAGGCCGACGAGAATTGACGGCAGAAACGAAACGCCTGCAAATACGACTCCACGGGCTGCTCCCATGCTGTCCGGTCTTCGGCAGGGGTCAATGAGCGTTACCGCTGCAACTCGTCGCCTCTTGTAGGAGTTAATTTCTCAATTGAAAAATTGATTTTCCAATTCACTTCCCGAGCGGCAATTCAACAGGTCTTCTCGCCTAATCCAGCCTTTTCTCGCTATCTGAACACCGAACCAGACATCGCGCAGACCGCGGGTATCGTGAGCGTCCGGATTGATACAGATTGGAACGCCTTGGTCTCGGGCGAATCGCAGGAAGCGCCAGTCGAGGTCTAGCCGATATGGGCTGGCGTTGATTTCTACCGACTTGAGTTCACCTTCGGAATTTAGTTCTCCCATTCGACGGAGCACGGCGTGTAGGTCGACGGGGAAGCCATCTCTGCCCTGTAGGATTCTCCCTGTGGGGTGACCGAGAATGGTGCAGGTCGGGTCCTCAATCGCTTTGATGAGATTCTCAGTATTTTCCAGTTCATCGCGATTCTTCCAACTTGCTAGTTGATGGACGCTGGCGACCACATGGGTCAGAGCGTTTCGAGTTTCGTCGTCGTAGTCGAGAGAACCGTCTGCGAGAATGTCGCACTCAGCCCCATGGAAGATTCGGAAATCCTTGCCGCCATCAGCCCAAGTCTCGTTCAATGCACGAATCTGTTCGCCCTGAGCGAGCATGTCCTCTGGCATCGCGCCGATTTGGTTGCCACCTATGTTCAAAATTTGAGAATGGTCGGCGATTCCCAAGAACTCCCAGTCGAGGTCCATCGCTGCGCCTGCCATCTGTTCGAGTGTCGCCACTCCGTCTGAGAGAGTTGTGTGGTTGTGAAACGCCCCCTTCAGGTCGGTCGGCTTCACCAGTTCCGGTAGCTTCCCGGTCTCGGCTGCCTCGACTTCACCCATGTCTTCGCGCAGTTCAGGTGCAACCCAATCAAGTTCCAAATGGCGGTAAATCTCCTCTTCAGTGGTCGCTTTGATGGAAAATTTGGCTGCTTCCAACCCTTTCAGTTCGCCGGCCAGTTCTTCGGGGATGAGGCCGAACTCGTTGAGTCGCAGGCCGCGGTCGATGGCTCGCTGCCTGAGCCGGATGTTGTGCTCCTTGCTTCCGGTGAAGTAGGCGAGTGTGAAGGCGAATACATGTGGTGGGACCATGCGTACTTGAGCGTCGATTGTGCCGCTCGACTCTAGGCTGGAATAGTCATCGCCTCCTATTGAGTCGAAGACTCCACTGTCCAAAGTCCCGAGTCTGATTCCCTCATCGAAAAGGCTCGCCTCAAGGATGACGCTGACCTTGCTCTCGCCCGCCCCCTTCACCTCTGCGATTCCGGGTAGCGAGAGAATGGCTGCGCTGACCGCTTCCACATCATCTGGCTCCACGGCTGCCACCACATCGATGTCACCGATTGTTTCGCGGCGGCGGCGGGCGCTACCGGCGAGTTGAGCGTGTTGAACGCCTTCAATCAGAGCGACATGCGCCTCAAACGCTTCGCCATAGAGCAATCCGACATTGAGTCGCCGGCGACCTTGGAAGCGGGCGAGAAGTTCAATTCCGTCGAGAATCTTCTGCTGGCTTTTGTCGCCGAAGCCGTCGAGTTGAGCGACCGCTCCCTCCTCACACGCAGCGCTCAATTCGGTTAGCGTATCGATGCCAAGTTCGTCGTGCATCGCCTTGATTCTCTTCGGTCCAAGACCAGGAATCCCAAGCATCTCGATGATACCGGGCGGAGTTTCATCGTATAGGTCGCCGATGTCACCCCAAGTCCCTTCGGTGAGAGCGTCACTCAGCAATCCTGCGATTCCTTTACCGATGCCTTTCACTTCTGTGAGAGTTCCTTCGCTGACCAACCCCCACAAGTCCTGCTCAAGTGAGGCGAGAGTCCTACTGGCGTTCTGGTAGGCGCGCACCCGGAATGGATTGGCCCCCTTGAGTAGAAGCAGCGTCGCAACCTCTTCCAAGACTGTCGCAACCTGCGATTTTGAGTAGTGAGGTGGCTCAGAGCGGCGGCTCTTCGGGAGAGCCCAACCCTTCACCGACGCCATATCTAAGCCACCTAACCGCCGCACTACGCCCAACCCGCTTGAACTCTCGCGCGCATCAGCATGGCTGGTTAGCCAACGGTTCACTTTCAATGATACACTTGAGGATAAGCAGTAATCAATGAAACTCACTGCGTGGCTTGAAGTGACGGGCCCAACTCGGGAAGCCATGGAGTTGCTCGGAGTTTTCGAAGTACTTTCCTCTTTGACCTGTGGCGGGGCTTTGGTCATCTGGATGAGTATCGGCTCTCTTTCAAAGACAGAATCGGCTGAAGAACGGGCTCAGAAAATCATGGTCGTTCTCTGCTTCGTGGCTGCCATTTCTCTGTTCGGTTTACACTACACCGGCGGCTCGGTTTTCGGCTCTCTTATGCTGGCGAGAGTTCTGGCTGTCGTCTGTATCGCAGTGGGCCTCAGTGCCTCGTTGAACATCAAAGGGAAAGAGGTTCAAGGGGAGTCAAATCCACACCAGTTGATGAAGGCGCGGCGGGAAAGAGAAGAGGAGTAATCAGAGGTCGACGCCCGGTCCTCGGGTATGCCCAACCTTGCCTTTCGGTCGCTTACTCTTCCCCCTCTTTTTCGGGGTGTTCCCACGCTCACTCGGGTCATCTTCGGGGCCACTTTCCCCAAGGGTTTCCGAATTTCCTCCGTCTGTGGTAGTCGACTTCTGGGATTTCTTTGACTTCTGAGTTTTTGGAGATTTTGAGGGGTCCGGTTTTCCTCGCTTAGATTTCGCACCCTTCTTTTTGGTCGATGTTGTTGCTGACTTCTTCTTCGCCTTGCCGGATTTGGTTTTTGGTTCGAGAAGTTCCATCTCGGATTTACTGGATTTTGTGCGGTGCTTTGAGTCGACTTTGAAGTCGTCATCATCGCCTTCTTCGTCATCTGTCAAATCGGAGTGAGCATCTTGCCAATCTTCTCCGCCAATATCCGAATCTCCGTCAGTTTCGGTGAGTA
>CAUZUN010000088.1:0-4816 GCA_963583115.1 Candidatus Thalassarchaeaceae archaeon | reverse complement strand
GTTGACAGAGCCCGGAAACGCAGAACTTCAGGTCGCTGACAGCCCCGACGGCAACACCTACGCCTACATAGCCGGCTGGAAAGAGATGCACATTGTCGATGTGACCGACCCATACAACACGACGGTTGTAGGAGTCTATCTCGACCCTAACACTCAGGTGCTCGATGTCAAGTATCTCGAATACAATGGGCGTGAGTATGTAATCGTCCAAAATCAGTTGGTTGACAGCGGAAGCAGTGACCCAAATGTCGGAGAGTGGGGTGACCCAGCACAGGTCAGCGTCACACTTGTCGATGTGACCGACAAAACTGACCCCGAATATGTCGACTCTTGGTACGATACAGACCATCCGAGCGGACCTCACAATCTCTACACACAGATGATTGACGGAGAGTGGTACATCTTCGTCGCAAACCCTGACTACGAAGAGTGCGATGTCGGCACGGGTGAGGCGTGTGGAGGAATCACCATCGCTCATCTCAATTTCGCGGGATATGGTGACCTTCCCCGCATTGTCAAGGTGGGTGAGGCTGAAGTCTCGTGGGAAACCACGAACGGTGGCTGGATTTACATTCACGATATGACAGTCCAAACTTGGCCCGGTCAAGACACCAATGACCCCCGATACGGTGGCACTTTCATCTACGGAGCGTATTGGGAGGCGGGACTCCGAATCTTCGATGTCACTGATGTCCCACATCCATCCGACCCTGTTCGATACGCGCAATACGCTGGCCCATGTTACACGCATGTGCCAGTCAGTTGCATCTGGCGAGCCCCGGAAGTCGGCGCTTGGATGAACTTCTCGGACCTCGATGGCGACGGCAAGTCCGACGCCAGTTGGAGCAGTAATGTGAACGGCGGGCGCGCATCATACATCCATTACACTGAACCATTTGACAAAATGGTTGATGCAAGTCATCTTGGATACCCTGAAGGAAAGATGCACCTCACTATGTTGGCAACCGAGGTTTTGGATACCACAGTAGGCACCGGATTGATGTATCTTCTCGACACAACCGAGTATGAAATGGTGATGGGAAAACTAACTTTCAAGCCGAAGTTGATTCACAATTGGGAGATACCATTCGCCGAAGAACACTTCATCCCAGGTGGTGTAGAGTGGTTGCTGTTCAGTCCACACAACGCCGACACCAGTATCTTCACGACCGGTCTTCCCGGCCAACCTGACACGAGCCTTGGAGGGGCTTGGGATGGGCGAATCTACCTATCCTCTTACCACGCAGGAGTCTGGGTACTCGATGTTGAGACTCTGATGAAGGCTGGCCTCGGAGAGCGTAACAAGACCGAAATATACACAGAAGCAACCGTTGGCTATTATCTCCCGCACGGAGCAGACGGAACGCCTCTCGATTCAGACTACTACGACTTTGGTTGGATCCCATTCATTTGGGGAGTTGAGTACCACAAAGGCTACGCATATGCTTCCTGTATTACATCTGGTCTCTACATTTTTCAGGTTGATGTAGATATCCCCTATACCGGGCAGGCGTAACACCGCTTCGCCAGCAATGGCGGATAGACGACTTAGCAAGTGTGCGGAATAGTCATCAATGGGTCTTTGCACGCAAGAGGCGTTCGGGTGCTACGCACCCGCCGAGAGTGTGTGATTTGCAGCGAAGAATTCGATTCGATGAATCAGGCGCTGCCAACCAATTGGTAGTCTATGCTTTGGTCGGTTTAATCGCTCTCAGCATGCTCTCAATGGCAGCGTGGTTCGCCTTGAAGGAGGACGCAGTTTCTGTTGACGGTGGACAATCCACCCCTTGGGTGGACCCAGTGATGGAAATCGAAAATGAGAACCACAGCCACAACAATCTCACTTCTCATCGACTGTGGACGGAGAACATGGAACTCATCGACTATCACAATCTCAACTGTGATGGCAATATCAAACCACCAGCAGAGCTCGACAATACGGCAGGGCGTGAATGTTTTCCAGAATGGAAGAACGAAGGCCCAACCCCCGGAGATAATTCAGAGGTTGTAATTGAAGGTGATTTCCCCGATTGTGTGCAGGGCTGTTATGCATATGTGGCTGCTTACAACCAGTTCCACATCCTTGACATCAGTGAGCCTAACGACATCCAGATGCTCTCGACCTACTATGCAGAAATTGCCAGAATTATTGATATCAAGGTTTCAGACGACAACAATTGGGTACTGATTAATCACGAATTGGGCAACAGCGAACTCGATCCGATTCCCAATGACGACGATGCCAACAGCGGTGCAAATCGCCTCGACCTAATCGATGTGAGGGACAAGAAACACCCCATCAAACGGGCTGAATGGAACAACCCCCCTGCCGGGTTCCACAACCAGGACCTCCATGTCTACTGTGACTGGGAAGACGCTCCCCCCCTGAGTGGGAATGAGTGCGAGGTGTTCCTCTTCGGTGCTGACCCATATCCGGAGATTGGCGGCGGTGGGAATTACAAGGGAACTCAAATATTCTACGCGCCTGATGGCCTTGAGTCCTTCATTGTGGGCGAAAATGAGTCGAAAGAAATCGAGCGCTATGGCGGCTATTCTCCAGACCCAGCGACAACTTGTGGCGGCACTATTTTCAACCATGACAATATCATTCTTGAGCACCCAGTGACTGGGCAAATTCTGCTATTTGCAGCGTATTGGGATGGCGGCCTGCGCATGGTCGATGTCTCAAATCCACCTCCCGTCGCTGACCCCTATGGCGTCTCTTGGCCGCAGAACAATGAGGTTGGCCGCTGGATGGGTTGTCCTTCCGCGGACAGCGGCTGGTACGGACCTGATGGTGGCGGTCACGCTAACATGACTCCAGACGAGTGGACCAGTCCACCAGATGGAACCGGCAACATCCACTATGTCGTTCCTTACGACCATCTAATTTGCAATGGGATTAGCGAATATGAGCCAGAATACACATGGCCTGCATCGTGTGGCAGCGGACCGGATGATGCAGAGTTAGGCGTGAATTGGAGGCACTACACACTGATAGCGCCCGAATACGGTTCCAACCAAAATCATACAGGATTCATCTGGACGATTGACACCACAGACCCAACCAAACCGTTCCTCGTCAGCAAGTGGAGACTGCCCGGTGAAGGTACCCTCGACAATGGTAGCAAGCACCCTCAGCACTACATCCCCGGTGGTTACATCTACAGCCCTCACAATGGGGACACTGGCCTCAACGGCAATGTCTACTGGACCCACTACCACGCTGGCTCATGGGTCACCGACCACGGCGGAATATGGGAGGACATCGTTTGGGAGAACGGTGTTGCTGAGCCGGAGCGCGGCTACCCAGCAATCGTTGAACTTGGTGAAACTTTGACGTCGGGGTATTATCTGCCGTCCGGTCCAACTTGGATTGATGACCCGGCTGACTATCTTGAATACGATATGGCAGATTGTTGGGCTTCGTGTATGATTCCATTCGATTGGGGGCTGCAATATGACCCTCGCGGTTACATCGTCATCAGTGAGATGGTGAGTGGAATCTACATCGTTCAGATGGAAGAAGATAGGCGAGAAGGCTACATCTTCCCTCCGATATACAACGACGAAGACGAATGAGACTTCACGATTCTCAGCAGGCCTATGGCCGGCTCACGATTCAAAGCGAACCATAGGAATCTAACCGGGTATGGTCTTGATATGCGGCTGGCAAGGGTGACGCTGCATGGATGGTAAGGTTGCAGTCATGAGCGCGCTGCTCGTTGGATTGTTGTTGAGTTCTGGCCTCGCAGTTTACTTCGCTTCGAATATGGCACCGGACGGAAGCGACGACGACGGTACCGGAGATGGCACTGACGGAGGAGGCGAAGGCATTGGCCTAAGTGGTTCGGATGACCGCGCTCCAAGCCTCTATGTTGCACCAGCAGAATTTGGTTGGGGTGAGCCAGTATTGCTCTCTGGGTGGGTGGTTGACGAGTCACACAATACAACAATCATTTCAGTCAATGTTTACACTGCTGAATCGCTGACTTCACCGGCTCTCCAACTTTCAACCTTGGCTGATGAAAATGGAGTATGGTCTATCCTGCTCCCTTACGATGAACCGGGCTCCTGGGTGGTCGACATCAAGGCAACCGATTCAAGCGGACAATCAAGCGTCTCTGAGATGATTGATGTGACACTAAATCTGCCAATTGAAGAATTAGTTCTTGTGACTATGCGTTACGAAGCGCCAGCCGAGAACGAAACTATTGGGTTGGTGACTGGCGAGTTACTCCACCTATTCACTGATACTTGTGGCGTTGAGTTTTGGCCTCAAGGTCAGTCAGCGATTGAGGGATTTGTGAATGGTAGCGATGGTACTTTCAGAGTTCCAGTCGATGTCAACTCTGTTTCTCGTAAAGGTGAATTGTGGGTGACTTGCGGCCTCTTCGACATCAAGTCACGAAATGTCACTTTCCAACTGCCGATTCCAGTCGAACCACCAGAGGAGGTAGATGCAGATGCAGATGGTGACGGCATCATCGATGCCAAAGACGATTGCCCAGACACTCCTAATGACGAACCAGTTTGGCCAGACGGTTGTTCAAACGCACAACTCGACAGCGACGATGATGGAGTAACAGACGACATTGATGAGTGTCCGGAGACGACTACGGGGTTCACGGTAGATTCTGTTGGATGCCACCCGAGTCAAATGGACGAGGATAACGACGGAGTATCGGATGCCGGCGATCAGTGTCCGGGAACACCGGAAGGCGAGGTGGCGGATGCGAACGGTTGTGCCGATTCACAGAAGGACCAGGACGGCGACGGGGTGCAAGATTCACTCGACCAATGCCCAAATACCGCT
>CAUZUN010000087.1:0-4850 GCA_963583115.1 Candidatus Thalassarchaeaceae archaeon | reverse complement strand
AAATCAACATTCGGCGGCGTCGGCAACTTGTCGTAATAGTAGACTGGCTCAAGAGTCTCTTCATCTCGGAACAGTCCGATGTGCAACACTCTCGCCATCGGCAGCATATCATGAGCGACTTCAGTCATGCCGAGCCCAGCCCGCATAATCGGCACTATTCCAATTCTCGGAGTAATGGAAGCCCCGGTAAAAGGTGAGAGTGGAGTTTCGCGCTCGTCATCGTGTGTGGAAAGGTCGCGGGTCGCCTCAGAAATTAAAATCTGGGAGATTTCACGCGCCAAATTCCGGAACAGAACCGATGAGGAATTCTTGTCACGCAGCCGTGTCAACTTGTGCGCAATCAACGAATGGTCCGGTACTATCACTCCATCGTCCATTTTTTTTCACCTCGAATCGAATGCATCCGGTAGCAATTCTGCCAGCCGCCAAATTTTGCCGACTTCACCTTCAGCGGTTGCGCCTATCACTTTCACATCGCCGCAATGTTCCCAAAGAAGTTGCCTGCAAGCTCCGCAAGGCCCCAATCCACCCGAGGTGTTACCAAAACGGCCAGCGCCTCCCAATTGCTCTCCGAAAACCGCAATCCTGCTGAACTTTCTTTCACCTTCCGAGAGTGCTTTGGTCAAGGCCACCCGTTCTGCGCAGATGGTCAATCCGAAAGAGTCGGATTCGACATTGCATCCGGTGTAGATAGTTCCGTCTGCTGTCTGCAGTGCTGCGCCGACATGGAAATTTGAGTGGTGGGCGACGGCGTTCTTGCTCGCCTCAACGGCGAGTGTGACCAACTCTTCATCGGTTATCGCAGTCATTCAATCGCCTCTGTATTCCATCTTTTGAACCATTTCTTGGGCTTCAACATCAATTGTATTCCTTGCAA
This sequence comes from Candidatus Thalassarchaeaceae archaeon, assembly GCA_963583115.1. Classification (GTDB taxonomy): domain Archaea; phylum Thermoplasmatota; class Poseidoniia; order Poseidoniales; family Thalassarchaeaceae; genus MGIIb-Q1. The sequence goes on along the minus strand of CAUZUN010000087.1, from coordinate 3,973 downwards.
GACTTGCAGTAGTCTGCACCGTATGATGGAATATGATGGACATCCATTGCCCCACAATGCTTGCATGGTTTTCCGGTCGCCACCATTTCGCCTTTCTGTCCGCTGTCTTGCGTACCGGCAGTAGCGGTTGCAGCCGCGGCTGGTGCTGCGCTTGTCGCCCCACCTACTGAGCCAGGCGCCCCGGGAGTTCCGAGTGCAGTCTGTGCATCCAAAAGTGAAGGGACACCAAGAGCCGGCTCCTTTTTGCCGCCGGTCAACAGTAATGCTGCGACCCCAGCGAGCAGAAGCACGATGACCGCCACGATACCGCCAATCAGGGCCATACTAGGTCCGCCTTGACCGCTCGTTTCGGTCTGATCTCCAGAGCCGTCAGAAGTTCCATCTCCGCTGCCATCGCCGCCAGTGTCGGTACCTTCACCATCGCTTCCGCCGTCATCTACTCGAGGAAAATCAAGCATGAAAAGAGGGTCAGTCCCGTTGGCAATTTCGTCAGCGTCCGACCATCCATCACCATCGTCATCATCGTCATTGGCGTTGGAAGTCCCATCCTCATCGAGGTCAGGACAGCCTTGTAGGTCGACCGTGGAAGTGCCAAATTCGGTGGGGCAATCATCACCGTTGGTTCCTGCGGTGTTATCACCCAAACCATCGCCATCAGAATCGTATTGCTGGCTGTCGTCATTCGGCATGAAGTCATCTTTGTCGTTGACGCCGTCACCGTCATTGTCCCGCTGACTGCCGCCACATCCATTCAGGTCAGGCTGCTCACCCGGTGGAGTGTCGGGGCATTGGTCGACATTGTCATTCACACCGTCATTGTCGGAATCGCGTTGCTCATCCGAGCAACCGTTATCGTCTACGGTGATCAAGTCAGTGGTCCCGGAACAGTCGTCATCAGCGTCATTCACACCGTCACCATCAGAATCCTTCTGCGATGGGCTGCAGCCGTTACCATCAGCTAGGTGTCGCTCGGTCCCTGGAGTGTCAGGGCAGAGGTCATCGGCATTGGGGATGGAGTCGTAGTCGTCGTCCCGCTGCAGGTATGAGCAGCCGTAGAAGTCGATGTCGTCGGCGCCGTAGGGGGTGTCTGGGCATTGGTCATCATCATCCTCCACGAAATCGTGGTCCGCTTCCCACGCAAACCGCTGAACCTGCCGCAACTCTCCGCTGCCTCCCGTACTGTGGTACCAGATGTTCTCCCAGCCGTTTTCATCGACCAGCAGTTTGGGATAGGTTCCTCCGCTGGCATCGTCCAACAGGGTCAAGGTTTCATGCCCATCCTTGGTTGGCGAGGATATCTTCAGTGAGCCCGAATCGCCATCATACCAAGCTGCGTGGATGAGCCCCACTTTGTCCACATCGATGCTGAGATAGTTCATTGAGTTCGAATTTGACTTGTGCAGAATCTGGTAGGTGAAGCCAGTCCCGTCCCACTCGGCGATTTGGACGGTGCACTCCTGCGGAGCGTCACAGATGGTATCGCTGCTGGTGTCGGTTCCGCGGAAGAAGGCGATGAGGAGGTTGCCTTCATCAGTGGCTTTGATGTCGAGTCGGTAGTTGCTGACTTGCCCTGTCGTGGTCACATTGTGGATAGTCCAGCCGCCGGCTCCATCATCGATTGCAAGCCGAATCATGTGCGGACTACTGCTGTAATAGGCGACATGCGCCACATCGTTGAGGAATGCCACACTTCCGAATGTTCCGTTCAGTTGTACGCTCTCCTTGACCCAACTGCCACTCTCGTCGCGCGCCACCTTCAACTCGTCATAGGTGCCGAACCTGTCGGTGTAGGAGATGATTTTGTTGCCCAATGAGTCGATTGCTAGGTCGGTGAACCACCCCGTGGAGTTGCCCTCCGCCACATCCTCGACATCCCAACCGCTTCCTGAGTTGCTCGCTATCCGAGCTGCATACTTGGAGGTGAAACCGAATTGATTGACTTCCGTGTTGGCAAGGAATGCGATGTGCTCACTGCCATCCGGGGCGATCTCAATACTGGCGTATCTGCCAGTGAATCCACCTTGGTCGATGAGTTCAGCCGCACCCCAAGTTCCGTCGCTGTTCTGCTTTCTATAGACTAGATTACAGTCATCGGTCATGTTTGTCGGCTCAGCGTCGCAAGAACTCTCGTTTTCGGCAAAGCCGCGAAAGTGAACCATCCTGAGTAGGCCGTCTGCGCCTGTTGTGACATCGACATATGCGTAGTCGTCGCCGTCTTGTGTCAGAATCGTCTGTTCGTAGTGGCAGCCACTGTCATCTATCCTCTTGCCGAGCGGAGTCGTTGGGCATCGGTCCTGCGCATCAGCAAGCCCATCTCCGTCGCCATCAGCGGCCGGTGTTGCAATTACGAGGTTCCCATTGTCGCCGTCGAAGTAGGAGATGATCTCCTCCCCATTTCCATCGATTACGAGATCAGCGTACGCACCAACATCTCCCAAGGTTGCGACCTTGATGTGCTCCCAGGTGTTCGATGCTCCTCTGGTCAGGACTAGGTCCTCATTCGAGCTGTCGTAGTATGTGACATGAATGTCACCCGTTTGGTCGACTGCGAGTCGAACATATTCGCCGAGGTTACCGCTTGCGTTGTTGATCTTCGAGTGACTCCAACTGCCGCCAGCATTTGTCGCGAGTCGAACACTGTCCCAACCGCTAGTATTCTGGTAGGCGATGTACTCATTCCCGCTATCATCCACCTCAAGGTCCAGCCACCATGCTGGCCAATAACCGCTACCAGTTTCGTTAATGTGGATATCATTAATGCCCCAACCTGCGCCATCAAATGCAGCATATCTCAAGGATCTAACATACCATGCGTCAATTATTGTTCCAGTAACTGGATCGCTGATACTGTTGACAATTGCACAAGTATAGGCCACATGTGGCCTGCCATCTGCACCAATTTGAAGACTACTGAATTGCCCAGCATCTGTATAATCATCGAAATTTGCTTTATCTTCTCCCCATCCATCATCAATAACCCCGTAGGCCCATGATGAATCACTACTATCCCAATTTGCGAATGATAATATGTACTCATCCGTGCTTTGGTCAACGACGTAGAAGGAGTACCACTCCGAGTCAGTGTCGTCGATGGCGAAGCCGATCCGCCCAACACCAGCATAGGGATTTTCCCCCCCGGTGTTTTCATTCGGAGCAACCGTGCTCGTCGTCCACATGTTGCCGTCGTAGCGAGAGATTCGAAGTACTGCGCTCGTCACATCGAAGCAGGCGATGCGGGGGTTACCCTGCGAGTCGAGGTCAATTTCTGCATATCGGCCAACATCGCCGATGGAGGAGACGCTCTCGACAGACCAACTCCAACCATTCCAATGAGCCGCTTTCAAATCGCGGCTCGCAGCGTTGTAGTAGGCAACCCAAATCTGTCCGTCAGAAGCGCTCACCGCTGAAGTCCAGCGGCCGGTGTCTCCATCTTCATCGGCCGCTTCTCTAAGCCAAGAGGTGGCCCCAGAACGAGCGCCTGCGGGCCAGTTTTCAGCGGCTGGAGGCAGCATTATCGAATCACCACCAACAGTATCTCGATTCAAACCATCTTCGACTGAAGGCTCAGTTTTTCCGATTGTTGATGCTTCAATTAGTGAAGGAGCGACTGGCACCATCATCAGTGCTAGCAGTAGAGGTAGCAGCCAATTGCGGTATCGGAGTAATTCGGTCATCAATTAGCGCAGGTCCGCAATCGTGGTTAAGCATCACCCCCAACGGAGTTGGGGGCAATTCAAGCGAATATCACAACCTGAATTATCTCCCTATCCAATACGAAGCCATATTGAGGCCGACCCCCTGTCCCGTACGATGTCCGAGCGTGAGCCTTCACAGAAGCCGCCCTTAGACGAGCCCAACCAAGATGAAAAACGCCCCTCTACATTGCCTTCAGGCCTCGACCAGTCGGGTGACGGATTCATCACACCCGAAGAGTTACTCGCCCATTTCGATGTTGATTCTGACGGGCAGGTCA
>CAUZUN010000086.1:0-4879 GCA_963583115.1 Candidatus Thalassarchaeaceae archaeon | reverse complement strand
CCAGCCTTTCTACGAGGTAATGAGCGACAATGCTCGACACCATACTCACAGTTGGAAAGCAGGAGACGACGAGCGCCCCCTCTGCATCAACCTCATCATTGATTCTCACAATCGGTCCATCGTTCACGAGTCCCGCTCGGCGCCGGTCTCATTAATGGTTGGGGCGCATGGCGGTTCACCCGGCAGGCGGGAACTTGGAGGGGGAGTGGCATGACAGGAGCACACCAAAGAGCGCATTCTCTCTCACCTTCCGCGTGGAACAACTTTGAGGCGTGCCCCCGAAAATTTTGGCTCTCACGCCAAAGGTTGCCGCGAAAAACCGGGATGCCCGCGGCGATAGGAACCGCGGTTCACGACTCGGTGGAAGACCTCTGTAACCTCGACCTCACCGGTAGGGTTGACGAAGAAACTGGCTGGCTCCCGACCACCGCCAAGGCAATTCTGACAAGACAATGGGAGGAGGAGCGAGAATCATTTTTTGGAATGCCCCGCCATCCGAAATGGAAGGAAGAGGAATTTGAGAAGGCGCAGAAGTTGCTGATTGGCTCGCTCAATATTTTGTTCCAAAAGGCGGGGCACACAAAGGTCAGTCTGGCGGCGATTTCAGTCGGTGACTGGCGAGATATTCAGAGTATGGTGCTCTCAGCAGAGGGGACTCTACGCTCATCCTGTGGCCGCCTTATGGGGCGGCTGGATTTGCTTGTAGTCGAGCGGGATGAGAACAAAAATCCAATCGGTTGGATAGTGGCTGACCTGAAGACAGGTAAGCCACCCGAAGGCGAACTCTATGACACGGTAAGCAGGCAACTGCGCCTCTACAGGGACCTCATCGTCGCCAACAATCCGAATCATCCTCCAATCCGCGCCGAAGGGTGGTATTCGCTACGCTCCGAAGTCTACGTTGCCGACGGTCCAAGCGTTCTAGACGAAGCCTTCGCCGCTTGGGAGGCGAGCAAATTAACTCCAGAACCATTTGGCGCGACCCCATCTCGGGAAGCGTGCGGATTTTGTGAATGGAAGGCTTGGTGCCCGAAGTGGATTTGGGCGCTTTCACAGGGCGAGGTGGAGGTTAGCGGCGTCTTCCGTGACGAGGTTGTTCAACTAATTCGGGTCGAGGATGATTGTTCGGTCGCGTTGGTTGAGCGAATGGTACCCAGCGACGACGCAGGCACGATGGTTTTGACCGGAAAACGCTACGGGGCAATTTTCAGCGGTTATGCCCAGGAGCACCTTCAGGAAATCCAGGACCTCGCTTGGGAGGGACCGGTCTTTTTGGGTGGCGCAAATGTTGGCGGTGCGAGTTGGCGGCTCGGCGATTGGTGCGATGTATTGCCGTGGAAGCCGATTCCAGACGGTAGCCCCGCGGCCGAATAGAAATCATTGGTTTTGTGGCCTGATTTTCTGCGCCAGCGGTAGGAACCAGCAGAAGGAATCAGCAGTAGAAATCTACTGAAGGAATTCTGAGAGTTTGTCGCGGTCCACTTTTGTCAGCGGCCCATTTGGCGAGCGGACCCAGCGCAGATAGTCCGGGTCTTGGCTGATGAGAGTAGAGAGAGTGTCACCGCGGTGGCGGCCGAAGGCGAGAATCAAATCATCTCCGTCGACCCTCAACTTACCTTGCGTATCGAACGGCTCAAGGTCTTCATAACCTCGGCCGAGTGAATTTCCTGAGGTGGCTTGGCTACCCGACATCCACGCCTGTAAATCCTCTAATGAGCGCCTGAACGCTTGTGGGTGGGCCTCCATGATTTTCCATAACAGCATCAGAGTGGCTGCTGCGTCTGCGCCGGCAGTGTGCGCATTTTCGAGTGTGACGCCATAGGTTCGACAGAGGCTGCCCAATCCGTGCGGTCTTGGAAGTTTGAGCCTGCGAGCCAGTTCAAGGGTGTCGATAATCGCTCTTGGTTCTGGTAGTGTGCGGCCAAGTCGAAGGTATTCATCGCCGATAAAAGGCCAGTCGAAGCGGCGAACATTGTGGCCCACGACGACCGCATCGGTGAATAACTCGTCAAGTCTGTCTACATGTTCTCCAAAAGTTGCGACGCCCCTCACATCTTTATCGTAAATTCCGTGAATCCGCGCTGCGTCTGCTGGGATGGAGCGCTGTGGGTCAACTATCGATTCGTAGTGGATGGCGGAGCCATCAGCATCACTGCCCAACACTGCGAACTGGACGATTCTGTGAGTCCGGGATTGCAATCCAGTTGTCTCAAGGTCGAAGCCTACGACGCGGCATCCTGCCAGTGGATCGTGAGTCATTGAGTAGTTCGGGGCGACCGGCCCTGTTTGAACTTACTGAATTGGAGGGCTATTCGCCGAGAAGGCTATCCCCGACCCCTCTCTCTGCCAGCCATGGGTTGGCTACGGCGTCTGTTCGGCTCAAGGCAGGCCGAGCCAGAGCAAGAACCGACCTTTGAGGAGGTTGAACAGCAGGCTGAGCACTCTTTGAGTGAGCAATATTCAGAGCAGCGGGATGATGCTCTCAGCGATGCGATGTCAGCGCTTGATGACGAGGAGGAATTGTCAGCGGAAGTGAGCGCAGAGAAAGTGCCAGTCGAATTTCATGTGGAGGGGGCAGAGGCGGACGACCTGCTCACCGAGGAGCCGTTAGAGGACCACTACGGCATGGCAACGGGAGACAAAGTAGACCCTAAAACCGCTGACTCACATCTCTCTTCCGCAGCCTCAACAGGAGAGGATATGACTGCCTACCAACAAGTGGAAGTCCCGGTCTCCGATGATGAATTCGAAGTCAGTTCTGGTGAGGACTGAACTGATTACAGTTTGATGCTTTCAGCTAACGGCTATCCGTCATGCTGTTAAACGATGTTTTGGCTCGCAGATTCATGGTTGAAGCGGCTCTCAGCAGCGCAGCGTCGCACCGAGTCTTCCCATTGCTGATTCTCAGCAGCCTTCTGCTCTCCGGTTGTGTCAACCCGATTGGACCTCCCGAACCGACTGCAAACCTCTCGGTAGACATCGACTCAATCAACGCTGGCGAGCCGGTCAACTTTGACGCCCGCGGCTCAAATTCACCAGAAGGCACAGTCATCACAGAGTATGCTTGGGAGTTCGGAGACGGGGCAGAAACAACCTCCTCACAAGGGCTGACTAGCCATGTTTTCGATGAACCAGGGACATATAGCGTGAGTGTTATCGTAAAAAATGACCAAGGTGGCACAGACTCCACAAGTTGGACAATCCATGTGAATGCCTACCCCGATATTTCACTCTCCGTTCCCTCCCTGACAAAGGTCGGTAAGTTCGTCACTCTAGACGCCAATCTATCCGCCGACCCTGACGGTGGCCTCTTACTTTGGGCATGGTCTTTGGATTGGGTTGATTCGGATGGTGATGGTGATGCGACCAATGAAGTCGATTCCACCGAATCGAGCATCACCATGATGATGAATAAATCTGGTGTGATGACTGGCAGCCTAACCATCACTGATGATATGGACGCCTCATCCACCGAATACTTCCAACTCAATGTGACGACCCGCGTTTGGCGAGTCGTGTGGGATGAGGTGCGTGTTAGTTACGCGTCGGAAGGGTATCTCTACCAAGGTGAGACTTGGTCGTTCATTCATGAGCCAGGCGAGGCGGGTCGCCTTCTCGCCGTGAATGCGACTCTTACTCTAGAGATGGATTTGCTTCTCCACCAACTTCCTCAAGATAATTTCACGCTGAAATTGTCGGTTCCCGCCTCTGCATGGAATGAGGAACAGCAGACTTCGCAGGAAGATCCTACCAAGGCTCCCAAGGCATATTTGGACGCTCAGGGCATGAATTCTGTACCCCAATCAGACCAGACATACGAGTCTGACAACCGAGATGAGTTGCTTCAGCGGCTGCTCGACGAGACGGTTGGGCGGTATGGGCAAGGGAATTGGACTTGGCAGATTCGCGCAGACCAGGCAGACCCCGACTTGATTGATGAGTTGGACCCCGACGAAGGAAATGACTGGGACCTTGAGATTGAGTATGTCATAATTACGCCACGTATCACAGAAGTCGTTTAATTTCAATTTTTGACCCTGCAAAAGATGGCTGCACTATGCGAATGTTCTTTCAGCAGTCGGGAGTGGCGGGAGTCGGTAGAGATGGTCTCAACGATTGACATCACCAAGATGACGGTGCGCGACAGGGTCGTAGTCGACCTTGAGGTCCGTATGCAAGACCCAGATGACCACGATTTTCAGCCGCGCGCTCATTTGGATGGTTCAACCCTCTGCATCACCAACAAAGGGCACACTGACCAGCAGGCGAGTAAGGAATTGGATGACGAAATTCTCGAAGCGTGTGAGAAGGATAGATTCGTCGAATTAAGAATCAAATTTTCAGTCGAAGGGATGCATGGAGTGCTGAATCACTCAAATCCAATCGTCATGGATGGCAAGGCGAAAAAGCTCGCTGAGCCACGCTGGAAGACGATTGTACCTCTCCAGTAGGATGGGACATCCCGGGAACCCCCGAACCGCGTTCATAGGTAATGGGCAACCCAAAGAAGTACATGCAACCTAAGTACGGAACCCAAAAGCTGGCACGATTCAACCGTTTGAGGTCGGAAATTATGGATTATGTGACAACCAATCCGAACTGTACCGCCAGCGAAATTGTGGCAGCCTTGTCAAACGAAAGGCGAATGAAAAACCATGGGCTTACACCACGCAAGGTTGGCTTCTTCATCCCTCGCCACTGCAAAGAAATACTGTGGACTCAGGACCGGGCGACCGGAAAGAGAATCTACGCGCTCACCAGTTGAACTCACCTCTACACCCCGCTCCCAACCGTCAATCTACTGTCTCCTTCCGCCGACGGTTGGGAGCACCCCCTTCTTTTGATGGTGGCTTGAGTGCTGTTGGCTCTATGCGGCGGG
>CAUZUN010000085.1:0-4930 GCA_963583115.1 Candidatus Thalassarchaeaceae archaeon | reverse complement strand
GCGCACGACGCTCGGAAGAAGTCGAAGTGACCGCTGACCGGTCAATGACCCTTGAGATGACCTAGAATCGGCGCGTTCAGCGGTGAAAGCATTGATGAGATAGGCTCCCGCCCGTTGCAAATGAAGGTGAGCGTAGTGGCATACGAGGCACTCGATTTCTACGACATAGAATCCCAACTCTCTGAAGAGGAGATTATGGTTCGCGACATGGTTCGTGACTGGGTTGAGGATGAGGTTATTCCGAACATTGAGGAGGCTTGCCGCGATGGTGTGTTTCCGGATGAATGGCGAATTGCACTTGGCGAGATGGGTGTACTGGGTGCTCCACTAACGGGCTACGAATGTCCCGGTCTTTCCTATGTGGCGTACGGACTAATCTGTCAAGAGTTGGAGAGGGGCGATTCTGGCCTCCGCTCGTTTGCAAGTGTTCAAGGTTCACTCGCAATGTATCCGATATGGGACTTCGGTTCTGAGGAGCAGAAAAACAAGTATCTTCCCGGAATGACGCGAGGCGAGTTGATTGGTTGCTTCGGGCTGACCGAGCCAGACTATGGCAGCAACCCCGGTGACATGATTACGCGGGCTGAGGACAAGGGTGACCACTTCCTGCTGAATGGTGCGAAGATGTGGATTACAAACGGCACAAATGCTGACCTTGCCATCGTTTGGGCGAAATTGGATGGCGTGATTCGCGGCTTTATCGTCGAGAAAGATGACCCCGGATTCAGCGCCCCCGAGATGACAGGAAAACACTCCCTCAAGGCGAGCGTGACAAGCGAACTGGTCTTCCAAGACTGTAAGATTCCAAAGGACCGAATCCTTCCAAATGTGAAAGGGCTCAAGGGTCCATTCTCATGCCTCAACAATGCCCGCTTCGGCATTTCTTGGGGTGCAATCGGTGCGGCACAGGCTTGCTTCCATTCATCGAAGGAATATGCTCTCAGTCGGATTCAATTTGACCATCCAATCGCTTCCTACCAACTTGTTCAAAACAAGTTGGCGTGGATGTTGAGGGAGATAACGAAAGGACAACTTCTCGCTCTCGACCTCGGTCGAAAGAAGGACGATGGAACTTGGATTCCTGAACAAATTTCACTTTGTAAGATGAACAATGTTGACATGGCGCTTGAAATCGCTCGGATGGCGAGAGATATTCACGGTGCGAATGGGATTCTCGATGAGTATTGCATCATGCGTCACATGGCGAATCTTGAGTCGGTCAAAACTTACGAAGGAACTCACGATATCCACAATCTGATAATTGGGCGTCATATCACTGGCATTCAAGCCTTCACACGCGAAATTTGAGTCCGGTGATTCGCTACTACAAACCTGTCGCTATGGCGACAGGTAGCTTTGCACCAGAAACTGCCAGAGGAATCCGTTGTCGAGATTTTCAAAGCGCGCTGGAAGCAGGCACTCGCTGACATCGCGGCCTAACTTCGGATGCCCGAGAAATGGCCTACTCTCGAATCGTAAACTGACTGTTGTCTGTGGAACGCCCTTTGGGCGTTTGATAAATGTTGATAGAGGGGTTGAAAGTCGCCCGCTTCGATGGTCGAGATAGCAGTGCTGCTGAAGCAGGTCCCCGACACCAACGCAAGAATCACCGTTTCCGGCGACAGAGTCGATGAGGGTTCAATCACGAGTTGGGTGACAAGCCCTTACGATGAATTCGCACTTGAGGCTGCTCTGCAGCACAAAGAGGCGGCCGGTGGTAGCATTACCGCCATCACCCTTGGACCTCCTCGGGCAGACAAGACTCTGAAGGATGCGGCGGCGCTTGGCGTCGAGAAATTGGTCCGAGTTTGGCAAGATGGTTGGGAATCACTCGACTCAATTCAAGTTCAAGCGGCATTGGCAGAGGCGGTTCAGGCTGCTGGCGTCGAGTATGTCTACTGCGGAAAGCAGGCGGCTGACACCAATCAAGGTTCAACTGGGCCGGGAGTCGCTGAGAGAATCGGCGCACCCTGCATCGTTGAGATTACTGACTTCGATGTCAGTGGACCAACTTTTGTTCGCCCTACCGCAAATGGTAGCGAGAAGGTTACAGTCGCTTCTCCTGCAGTTCTCACCTTCTCCAAGACGACGACAGAACTCCGCCGACCAAATGTTCGTGGCATCATGATGGCCAAGCGAGCCGTAATCGAGGTCACCGGTGGAGATATTGGAGAAGCACAAGTCTCCGTAGTCCGTCATGTGTCGCCAGCCCAGAAGCCAGCAGGCAAGACCTTTGAGGGGGCCGATTCGGTCCCTGAAGTGGTTGGACTTTTGAGGAATGAGGCTAAGGTCATTTGAGGAGTTGAAATAATGGAAATTACAATCATCGCAGAATCAAGAAGTGGTGGACTTCACCCAGTCACCAACCAACTCGTTGGCGCAGCAACAACCCTTGGAGCGAGCCCAACAGTGCTCTGCCCCGGTGGATTTGGCGCAGATGAAGCGGCTGGAATCTCGGGAGTAAGTAAAGTCCTCTCGGTAACCGGAGATTGCTTCTCCTCCTACGATGGTGGAGCGTGGTCAGAAGCGCTGAGTGCCGCTGCTGGCAGTGGTGTGATAATTGGTGCGGCTACCTCAAAAGGCAGAGATATCTGCTCCCGAATCGCAGCACGGCGTGGAATTCCCGTCATTCAAGATGTGACCGCGCTTTCGCCCGGCCTGAATGTGACGCACCCGATTTACTCCGGTAAGGCGATGCAAGACCTCTCGGTGAGTGGTGACTGTGTCCTCTCCCTCCGGGCTAACACCTTCCCGCCTGTGGGTGGTGGTGGAAATGCTGAAACTGCTACCGTTCAACAGAGTGGCGATGTGAGAATCGCTGTTCAAGAAGCGATTGCAAAAGCCAGCGAACGAATCGATGTTGCAGATGCCAACATCATAATTTCCGGCGGTCGCGGAATGGGCGACCCAGACAACTTTTCGCACCTCAATGCAATCGCTGACCAGATCGGTGCTGCCGTCGGTGCAAGTCGAGCGGCGGTCGACACCTGGGAGGCGATTCCTCACAGCATGCAAGTTGGTCAGACCGGAAAGACAGTGAATCCGAGTCTCTACATTGCAGTCGGAATTTCTGGTGCCATTCAGCACCTCGCTGGAATGCGAACGAGCAAGTACATCGTTGCGATAAACAAAGATGCCGAGGCACCGATTTTCAAGGTGGCAGACTATGGCATCGTGTCGACTTGGGAAGAGGCTCTACCAATCCTCGCCGAAGAACTAGGGAAATTGTCGTGAGTGGCCCAAATGGCTGACTACGAACTTGAACTCGTTGTGGTTGAGGCCACTGAACAGCACAAATCAACTGTCATCTGGCTGCACGGTCTCGGTGCGTCGGGCGACGACTTCGAGCCGATAGTTCCGATGATGGAGATGGAAAACACTCGCTTTGTTTTCCCACACGCACCGATTCTGCCAGTCACAATCAACATGGGAATGAGAATGCCGGCTTGGTACGATATCCTCACTTTGGAGTGGGAGTCGGATGAGCGGGAGGATGAGCGAACTATCAGAACGAGTGCGGAATTGGTGGCCGACCTGATTGAGGCGGAGCACGCAAGAGGGATTCCTTACGACCGGATTATACTCGCCGGATTCAGCCAAGGTGGCGCACTGGCTCTCCATGTGGGGGCTCGGTTCCCCGAAACTCTGGCCGGAATAATGGTCCTCTCAGCCTACGAAGTTCTCACCAAGACTTACGATGATGAGGCGCACGATGCAAACTCGGAAACTGCCATGCTGTTCTGCCATGGAGTCTATGACGAGATGGTTCCAGTTTCGATGGGAAGGAATGCCCTTGAGCGAATGGTCGAGCGAGGCAATCCCTGTGAGTGGAATGGCTATAGAATGGGCCACGAAGTGGTGCTCGAAGAACTCAACAGAATCAAGGATTGGCTCCAAGATTGCTTGACTTAGATTGTTTTTCATCTCCGAATCGATTCTGTTCGGTCAGAGGTTCAAAGACTCGAAGGAGCACAGAGGGTAATGGCAGACCTTCACTAGCGACATAGGTTTACTGAGCTTGATCACAATCATACTCTGCGATTCTCTATGTCGCTGTGTCTCTGAACTTGGACACAACTCATCAGATTGCTGCCCGCGTAGCGGTGGTAAATCCATCACTACCGGACTTGAACAGTAATTGCGTCCGAGGTGCTCGCCCTGTCGTTGTCGGTTACAGTGAGTGTGAATGTGTAATTTCCCTTAGGGAGTTTCACCTTGATTTGGGGCGCTTCACCAAGAATTCGATTCCCCTCGTCTGTCCAGACATGGCTTTCAATCTCTCCATCTTCGTCGTATGACCTGCTGCCATCGAGCATCACGACAGCGTTGCCTTCACCATCCGCTTGGACGATTTGGTCTTCGCCAGCATCAGCTACTGGTGGTAAGTTGGTTCTTCCCGACTCATCCAACAGACCCGCTACGATGTCGAATTGGTCTTCACTTGAATCGTCGGTCAGCGTAACTTCTGCTTCCAAAAGGTCGAGCAGTTCACTCGAGCCGGAGGATGAGGTTGCACCACCCTCAAGTTGTGCCATCTCAGCGTCGGTCAGCAGCCCTTCCATCTCGGCTGTATTGTCAACATCGTAAGCGCTTGAATCGGTAACCATCCCAGTATCCAATAGGGGAGTTTCCTCGAAATCTGTAAGGTCGGAATCGATGTCACGGCCAGATTCCATCATGTAAGGTGTGGCTCCAACCTCGAGCAGTAACACCTCATTTTCTCTTGTGTATTCGTTTTGATTGTCGCCGGCAACTGCGAGAAGTGTGCCATCGGCATTGGCCCTCACAAGTTCGGTAAGGCCTGCGTGCTGGACCTGCCAAACTTCATCTCCTCCAGCATCGATTAGGTGGACTTCGAACCACGACGCGACGACCATGTTTTGGCCAACACAAAGTAGGTCGTGAATACTGAATGAAGACTTGAACCGAG
>CAUZUN010000084.1:0-4956 GCA_963583115.1 Candidatus Thalassarchaeaceae archaeon | reverse complement strand
TGCCTTGAATTCGCCAAGTTCGCCGATTGCCATCCCGCTGCGGAATTAGCCGCTTACCTTCGGAATCGAGAACGGGGACTCGCCCCCAACCAAAGCCATCTGCTTGGCCTGCTTTGTCTGAACCACTCGTCAAGTCTTTCATGCGAGAGTGGATTCTAGGTAAATCGAAATTGTCGATGTTGTAACCTGTGATGATGTCGGGGTCTTCATCGCGCACCAACTGAGTCAATCCAGCCATGATCTCTTGTTCTGTTCCGACAAAAGTGTGGTCACTCCGCTCATCCGGCCCACGCTCGATGACTGCCGCCGCGCAAAGGATCGTTTCCTCGGCAATTGAAGTCTCCAAGTCAAATGACATCATGACAAATGGAGTTGCAAACGGCTCACAGCGACTCACACTCTCAAAGTGACAGGTTGCAATCAAGTCGACTGGATAGAGTCCAGAACCACCAGCCTCACGAATCCGTTCAGCCGACTCACGCCGAGACTCCTCCCCTTTGTGGCTCTCTGGAAGGTCTGCAAGCAACTCTTCGGGTGCCTTCTCGCCAGCCCACAGAACTTCAACCTCAGCAGAAATGTGAGGGCCGACATCGTTGTCGAGGAATAGTCGGTTGACATACGGAATATCAGCGCTGGTAAGTGTCCAATCACGCTCCAAATTCTCCCGAATTTTTGGCCCACTAGTCACCATCCACGGTCGCTTAATTTCGACTTTCCAATGTGGCTTGATTCCCAAATCGGTCCACTTATCGATTGGTTCATGGATATTGGTCACGCCTTTGATTGACTTCACCGCAGCAAGACGAGATTCGATATTTTCGGGTTTGTGGGGTCGGCCTGGGAGGCTGATTTCGAGGAAGGGGTGCATACCAGAAACGAGCAGGAGGATTGAATGTCCTTCGCGAGCGCGACACCACAGTTCGATGAGCGTGTCAGAACGGGAGGGTGAGTCCATGATGTACGAACCCTGTACGACGCAACATTCGACTGAAGCGACCGACGCCATGTGAGCGGCCTTGAACGCCCCTTACCCAAAGACCCGTCGGGGAGTGAGCCTGTGTATGGGGTGCCGGAAAGAGGAGGCTGAGCCGCGCGTCACAACCGTTGATAACCGACGGAGGTTGTTGCGATTCGGTTGGACAGATGCCAACCACACATGGGAGGTGAGGCGGAATGGCGGATGATGTGTCAATCGACTGGGATGCGATGACTTTCTCGTTCACTCCAACCGATGTAATGTACAGAGCGACCTGCAAACTCGGGGACGAGTGGCAGCCGGGTGAACTTGAACCGTATGGTGACATCACAATCTCTCCTGCTGCCGGGGTTCTGAACTACGGCCAAGGGTTGTTCGAGGGAATGAAGGCGCAACGCAGCGTGAACGGTGGAATCGTGCTGTTTAGGCCAGAAAGAAATGCGGCCAGACTACAGGACGGGGCGAGGCGCCTCGGGATGCCGCCGGTTCCCGAAGAGATATTTTTAGATGCCATCGAACAGGTTGTCGCAGCGAACGCACGCTGGGTTCCTCCGACTGGAAAAGGGGCTCTCTATGTCCGTCCGGTGTTGTGGGGCTCTGGAGCCATCCTTGGGGTATCACCGTCGCCCGAATACACCTTCATGGTCTATGTTTGCCCGGTCGGCCCATACTTCAAGGGAGGGATGCATCCGATTGCGCTCAAGGTTTCCGAAGACTACCATCGCGCATGTCCGGGAGGCTCTGGGGCAGTCAAGGCGATTGGAAACTACGCACCTGGAATGATGCCTTCAAAGAACGCTAAGAAGGATGGGTTCGCTGAAGTGATTTATCTCGACGCGGTTCACCATCGCTATGTCGAAGAGGTAGGCGCGGCCAATTTCTTCTGTGTCAAAGACGGGGTCATCCATACCCCCGAACTCACTGGAACCATACTTCCCGGAATAACTCGGGATTCCATAATTGGGCTCGCGAGACACCTCGGCTACGAAGTTCGAGAGGAGAAAGTGGATGTCGATTTCGCGCTCACCGCCGACGAGTGTTTCTGCGCAGGAACGGCGGCGGTAATCTCACCGATTGGGTCAATCTGCCATGGTGACACCTGCACGATGTACTGCGACAACCTAGTTGGGCCGGTCACAATAGAACTCTACGAAGCGTTGACCGGTATCCAGACACAGGCGGCTCCTGACGAATTTGGTTGGGTGCGGGCGGTGCCTGTGCCCGAGATTTCCGTTGAATAAGCTCTAGTCTTGGCAGTTCGGATTGGTTCCGGTGCAGCGGTCTTGACAGTCGATGCAGACCCACTCGAAGTCGTGCTTGCAGCGAAAGCCGTGGGTCGGGCAGGCGGGGCCGCAAAAGCATTCGAGGAATCTGGCATTGCAGTCCATCTCTTCGGGGGTTCGGTCACAGCGGTGGCATGGTGCTGACATGTTGGAGTGAAACGGCTGGGGATATTTCAAGGATTCACGCCGAAAACGCCGGCGTGAATTCCCGCCTAACCGCTCCGAGACCTGCTGAGTGGAGATTGGACCCCGCAGTACAACTACTGGAGTAGACCGAAAAGTCTGGATGATGGTGGCAAGAATGTCGTCGATTGAGCAAATATGGTGAAAACTGAGTATCGGCTCCTCAGGCACGCCACTTCTGTTTCTTCTTCTTGGAGCCCTTCGCCCTAACCTGTTTGCGCTGTGAACGGCCTCGCTTATCTCCAGCCTTCGGACCACTCTTCTTTGCTGCCTTCTCCTGTGCCTTGAGTTCCTTCTGACTGGAACGCCAATTCCCTCCAATCGCCTGCATGACCTTCTCCTTTCCAGAGAACCCGAGAGACGAATCGGCGTCACGCTTGGAAATCCAAAGCCTGCCCTCCTTCACAGATGGGCGTTTTGGGTGAGGTGTATCGGCTTCTCTCTTCATTTTGGAGAGGCCTACATTTCGCGCAGCCAAAGCGAGACCGTCGAGGGTTGGGTCGGCGACTGAAGCCTGCTTGGCAACTCGCCGACCTTGCTTGCGCGATAACTTGGAGTTGAAGTATCCGGGCCAAAGCACGATTCGGTCCGGATTGTGCTCAGTCATCGTTCGCCCTCGATTACTCGGAGGTGCCGCCCTCTTTCAGCCCTGCGGGTGTTCAAGGACGAGTCATGAGGGACAAGACTCTTATCGAATTGAATCTGTTTCAACCGGCCGCTATGGCGGTAGTAACTATTCGACTAGGACGCCGTTGAGCACGCCATCCTTGCCGGGGCGAGAAGTGATTCGAACCATGCCTTTGTCGGTTTCAACAACTGCACCCTTGGTCAAAATGTTCCTTCGAACATAGTTTGCATCTGCGGGGCTGTCGAGCACGGTCAACATGTTGGCTCGCACGGTCGTGCCTTTCTTTACATCATTGACATTGATGACATTATCACTCATCACTCGGACGGTCTGTATTCCCGAGCGCTTTCGGTAGACCTTGCGGCTTGGTTCACCCATTACGGTGAACTGTTTCTCGGACGCAATTTCTGTTTTGCGCTTGCCGCGATAGCGGTTCGGACGCTTGAGTCGGCCCCCACTGGGCTTGCGTCGCGAGATGCCATGCCATTGTGCCATGCGACTCGCCGACCGACCACCCTTATTTCAAGCCCGCGATAGAGCCATAGTTGGGACATCGGGGGTTAAATAGCGGCGAGGAGGCCCGCAAATGAGGCTGAAGAGTATGATGGAAGTCAGTATGGAACTGCCCGATGAGCCAGGACAGTTAGCCCGAGTTACCGAAGCGATGGCCGCCGCGAACATCAACATCGAGACAGTTTGCGCGATTGGAAGGGTCGCTCCGAACGTCGCCATGGTCGTTGAACAGGTACCCCAGACCTGTGCCGTGCTCGACTCACTGGGAATTCCATACACCACTGCTGAGCTCATAAAATTGGTAATGCCAGACCAACCCGGTGCCTTGGCTCAATTCTCCCGCCGACTCGCTGATGCTGGAGTCAATATCAACTCGATTTACATTCTCTCAAAGTACCGCGGAGATGCTGAGTTGGTGTTCAGCGTCGATGATGTCGACAAGGCGCGCCAGACGCTTAATCTGCACGAAAGTGTACCGCCCTGACCTCGATTGACGGGCCTCCGATTTTCCGGGAAAATCAGGGATTCGCTCGGTCAGTGAGAAATCAGTCGACTTCAGTTGCAGGTGCTGTGTAATTCGCTGACAATTTTTCCGTCGCTATTTTTCAGCCACGCATCGACCCTGTCGCCCGGTTTGAGTGGGCTGACTCCTTCTGGTGTGCCGGTGAAAATTAGGTCGCCAGGAGAAAGGCCGTACCATTCCTGGAGGTTTTTGAGGAGGGATTCGATGGAGTGAACCATCAGCGCGGTTGTGGATTTCTGCTTAACTTCGCCATTGACTGAGAGTCCGATTTCAAAGTTGCTTTCCGAGTAAGGTGCCCAAGTTCCGCACACTCCCGAGCCTCGGAATCCCTTGCCCTCAAGCCAAGGCCTGCCCATCTTCTTGGCCAGAACCTGCCGAGTTCTGTTGGTAGTGTCACAGCCGACACAAACTGCCTCTGGTCTCAGGTCCTTCCCCAAACGGATGACCAACTCTACCTCATGGTCGATGTGCTCTTCAGGCGCTCCCAAGGCAAGTGGTGCATTTCCCTGCTCGTCTGCTTCGACGATTGCGGAGGGTGGTTTCAGGAAAAAACAGGGATTTTCTGGGACTTCTCCGCCAATCTCTTCTGCGTGGGCGACATAGTTTCGCAGAACACACCACGCGCCGTTCATGTGATTGGGGAAAGGGTGCTGCTACTGAATGTTGGCGCTAGAGATTCGCGGCAAACGATGGTGACTCGAAATGCGCTCAGAGTGCGGTTGACATCACTTGGACTTCTCCACCCTCGACTGCTAGTAAACGATTTTCTGGAATCGGTTCCCAATCCTCTTCTGTGAGTTTTTGCGTGGACATTAGGATTGCTCCACCATACGATTTAGAGCGACGCAAG
>CAUZUN010000083.1:0-4960 GCA_963583115.1 Candidatus Thalassarchaeaceae archaeon | reverse complement strand
TGGCACCTTTCAGCGGGATAGTAATAGCCAGTACTCTTACTTCTCAAGTTACAGCGAACAGAACGGAATGGTCGCCCACAACAACATGTTCTTCTTCCGAAGTAAGTACAGTTGGGCGCAAGACCGACTTGAGGCGTACGCAATCAGCGGTACTTCCACCACCTTAGCAAAACAGACAGGTGAAGTCAGCATTCCAGCGAATGGCTTTGGGATGTACTACGATGGGGAGCGGGTCATCACCCTCGACCACTACCAATGGTCATCGCGATACTACCGTGAATATGGAACCGGTTGGGCTTACACCATCTCATCACAACCCGGGACATCGACTTGGATTTCTGAAACGATGGACCTATCAGAAGATGTGCTCGTGGCAAATGTCGAGACATCTTGGTCGGTCACCTCTGCGGGCGACCGAGTCGACTATTGGGTCAGCGCCGACAATGGCACCCATTGGGTGGCGGTGACAAACAACGAAACTGTTCACTTTTCGAACCCTGGACAACAACTTCGCTGGAAATTGCAACTTGTCGGTTCTTCCGCCGTTTCGTGGTGGGTTTCGATGGAGTACGCGACCGCCTACCAAACTTCAGGCAGTTGGACTTCCGCACCCATCTCAACCGGCACACAAGTTGGCCGTATGCAACCCCAGTGGACCGCGAATGTACCAGCGAGTACGAGCATGTCTGTTGATGTAAGCAACAACAACGGGACCGATTGGCAGAGCGCAACCAACGGGCAAATGGTAGAATTTTCCAGCCAAGGAAATCTTCTCAAGTATCGCGTTACAATGTCAACCACAGATGATTCGGTGACACCCCATCTCAACACATTCTCATTAGATTATGAGGAGGGGTACCCGGCCGCGGTACGCTTAGATATCGGTAATGATGGCGTTTACGAAGTGGTTCTCAGCGGATTGCTGAATCAACCGGTGGATATCACAGGTCCAGACTTGGTGACCGCTTTCAACGACCATATACTCGACAATGGAGTTGGTGTGAGCAATGTAACGCTAACACTTGTTGCAGGTTCACCGGGCAGAATCAAAGTCACCGACCTCGATGTCACTTACCGGTTGAAAACCCGCGTACTCGACGCCGAATTGGAAGGCGGGATGTTGGTGCCCGATGGGGCCACGCGGGTTTTTATGACTCGTGTTGCAATAGGTGATGAAGCAGACAGAATTACTCAAGTCCAAGTCGAACTGCAAGCATCTGGCAGTTCAAATCCGATTATCCAGTGGCAGAGCGGCAACTCCTGCTCAGTTCTTTCAGATGATGACCGCCTCATCAATTTCGATGTAGGGAATTGCACATCATCAGAGACCTCAGATGGCATCGTCTCAATTTTGATGCCGATCGGTTCCAACTGGTCGTGGGACGACGAAGGGGATGTCGAAGCGCTCATCACAGTCGATGATGATGTTGGAAGAGCAGTCACTCGCTGGGAAACTGAAGGGTTGAATATGCGGGTAGAAAATGATATTCAATTGACGAATTTGGTTGTCATCGATGAATCGGGCAGAGTCCTAGCAACCAATGATTGGGTGCGAGGCGGTCAACAGCTAATTTTCTCAGGCGCACTCGCATTCGAAGGCACAAGTTACTCGCCACAGGCAGGAAAGTTCAGTCTTGAGTTAACCGGGCAGAATCTTACTCAGGATGGCGATCCGTTGGAGCAAGAAAAGCAGATGCACCTAGAATCAAATCCAAGCCACGGCGCCTACTCGATGACGATAACCACGATGATTGAGTCTTCCCAAGGGGGGATGTTGTTCAGGGTCAAGGCGGTGAACCTTCCAAATGGCTCGGCTTACGTCAACCCCTCATACAACTCAGTCAGAATCGTACTCGATGGAAACAGTCCGCTGGTAATCGGTGCAACTCCACTCGATGGTTCCGAAGTTCACAAGGGCAACCCATACCAGCCTATCCGCATCGTTGTACAAGATTCAGTAGACCCACCGACTCAACTCACTCTACACTATTGGAGAGAAGGTCAAGATGACATCAATTACGACAACATGCCAGATGAGAACGAGTATGTTCCGATGGTGATGTCAACGCCGGAGACACAACCAGGCGGCCTGAATATTTTCGAGAGTCTTGTAATTGACTCAATGAACAATCATGGCGAGAGAGTTTCGTTCTACCTAACCGGTACGGACGCCCAAGGAAATGTGCTCGGAAATGGTGGCGGCCCAATTTGCAGTGAGGATATGAAACCCTGTGGAGTGGACAACCCCTCCCTTACCCCACCCGACTGGGATGCTGACCTCTCAACCTACCGAATTCGTGAGGAATTCCAGCCCGAACTGGCCACTGACAATTCGACGATAATCGGCCATGACGACGAGTCTCCCCTTCATCCGGGAACGCAGTACATCGCACGGCTGCGACTCGTCGACAAAAATGGTTGGAACGATATCTCGACCGTGAAGTTGGCTCTTGGCGGCAACATCGAGCAGAATGATACTGCAATCTGGGCGAACTTCACGAAGTTGGCTGATGGTAACCTCTCGATGCAATTGGAGTCTGGAAGCGTTGGATTGGCAGTATCCAACCTTTACTCGAGCATGGAGTTGCTAGAAGGCAACGACACCGTGCTCGACTTGAACATCAAATTCCAGTTGACTTGGCACTTCCCAGAGATATGGGATACTGACGGTGAAGATACTTTCATTCCGGTCATCGAAGTTGCGGATTGGCCTTGTAATGATGACGTCGGCATACCTTGTTTCAGCGAGCGAGGTGGGCTCGGAAATGACAGGTGGAGTCTGGATAATGACCTCCGCTTCGATATGGCTCCTGGTCACTTCACAGCGATTGACCTCGCAACAGGCCGCAACCTGTACACTGGAGGCGATGAACAGCAAACGATTGCAGCGGGACAAGTTGTCCGCGTCAATGGCAGGATTCTATTCGCCGAAGACCAGACTCCAGCGCCAGAAGGCGCATTCGACATCGTCGTCGGCAATTTCGAAACTGAATGGAGCGCAGTACCACGCGACAATGGTGAGTTCAATGTTGACATCTTAGTTCCAAATGTCAGAAGCGGTCATCTCGATATGCTCGCTTGGCTGGAAAATCTACCCGGGCTAGCGAGCGATGAAACTCCAGACCAGCCAAGAATCCTACTCGTAGTCGATGGAAATTCACCAGAAATCAACAGTGTTCTGCCCGAAGGTGACCTCAAAATCACCGACGCTTCAGCGGTCACCGTTTTCCTCAATACAAGCGATGACCATGGATTCCTCGCCTCAAAACCAGCAGTTCTGCACTACAAAGTGAAGGCCGGAGAGAGTGAGGTAGCCCGCGGTTCGCAAGAACTTGGGACGCTGTTGGAGCAGTACGGGTATGGCCACTGGACCGGCGTAGTCGACCTGACCGACCAAGGCGTGACGCAACTTTTGCCCGGGTATAATGTCGATATTTGGGTCACCGGCGCTGATGCGGCTGGAAATCCGTATGTCTCAGACAACAACACCGAAGCGACCCCCCTCGCCTCTTGGAGAATCATTAGAATAGGCCCCGTGGTAAACCTCCTTGACACGGATGTTCGGTGGTCCGATGCGACCCCTGAATCCGGCTCTTTAGTCACTCTTGAAATCGCTGGAACCAACACCAATGATGAGGAAGGAACGCTGACCTTCGCGCTGCAACAGAAGACCAAAGATGGCGATTGGGTGGATGTGCACAACGGCTCGACCGACGCACTGTTGCGGCCAACGGGCGACTTTGTCGCCTCTATTCCGCTAGTCACCAATGCAGTCGATGAGGAGACCGTCGAGAGATACCGTCTGGTCGTTCTCGACGGTCATGTGATTCTTGACAGGATGTCACTCGACCCGCTGATTCTGCAGCCGCCGATAGCGCGTGATGGTGCGGCGATTTCAGAACAATTTACTGAGCAGACAGGAACTGTAATGCTCTATCTTGCGCTAATGGTTGCGCTGATTGTAATCGTCGTTCTCATCGTTGTAAATCGACAGATATCAGCGAAGGACGAAGATGGTGGTGGGCCAACGATTGACCAAACGATGGAAGTCGCCACAGATATGGCACAAGCACCTCCACCACCCGGATTCAATCCTAACAGTGAGCCACCACCTCCGCCCGGATATGATGCCGATGCTGACCTTCCACCGCCAGGGGAGTTCGACCCAAGCGCACCACCTCCACCACCCGCCGGATACATCCCGGCAGGCGAGGCCGCCAGCGAAGCGCCACCGGCTGACCAAACAGAAGCCACCGCAGCAGGCCCTACTCCAACTCAAGATGAATACTGGACTGACGACAAATTGCTCGCCCAAGGGTGGTCACAACAACAGGTCGACATTTGGAAGGCGGAACAGGCTCAAGGCGGCGATGGAGCAGCCTCAGAACCGACCTCTGTAGCCACTACAGCTTCACCAGCGGAGGAAGTCCCACCGATGGAAGTAAGTTCAGCAGAAGAGTCTGGATTGCCAGCGAATCACCCCGCAGCGAAGTACAAATTCTCAAATTCAGTTGTCGAAGGGGTGATGGCAAAATTCGAAATCACCGACAAAGAATCGTTCATGCGACATGCGGTCCTGTTCGACACTGACGGAAGCAACTACCTCAACGGAAAAGAACTGGAATCGGCCGCGGAACACTTCACAACGCAATGAGAACCATCAAGGCGTCTGCTCGACCGCCAAAGGGCAATGGATGAGCCAACGGACAGACCGGCCAAGGGTTCTGTGGATGAGACGCCAGTAGGAGATTCAACCGCTGACTCAGGCGAGCCGCCCGAGCCGACCGCCGATTCAGGCCAGCCGCCCGAGCCGACCGCACCCCCGAAGGAGAAGATGCTCTTTTTGCAGGAACAGATGGTCAATTTTGTCAATCAATACAACCTGCCAGTCATCGAGGTTAGCCTTGTCCTCTCAAAGTACCTCAGACACCTTACCGACCAACTCTCTCAAGTGGCTTCC
>CAUZUN010000082.1:0-4990 GCA_963583115.1 Candidatus Thalassarchaeaceae archaeon | reverse complement strand
CCCCACCATAGTTGATGGAATAGTTGAGTGGTTGAGTGTCATCGAATTACTCCTCCGGAATTTGCAGCCAAGATTCTGAAAATGCTTTTTCGACCGCTTCTGCACATCGAGTTGGAAATAGGCTCGAGTCATCGCCGATTGGTTGGCCGTCGAGCGATGCTATTCTGATGGCTCCGACCCCGGTTCCAACCGCGACGAACGAGCGCGCTCGCGAGAACAGCGTTTTGGTGAGGCGCCCGGAACTCAATGGAATTCCAATCGCTTCGAGGTGGGTTCGTGCACAGCGGAGCGTCACCGATTCGATGGAGCCGAGCGCGGGGTCCGGGTACCATGCAGTGCCATCATCGTCGAGCAGAAGTGGCGTTGCGCGGCAACAATCAACCACCACATCTCCATCGACGAGAAGTGCGATGTCGCAACCCCGCTCGGCGGCAAGTTTCGCAGCCTCACTGTATGGTTTCCAGTCAGCGTGTTTGGTGCCTGTGACCCCTTCACCCCAGCGAGGGGCTGCCACTGCAGTGGCTGTGAGAGGGTTTGGGTATTCTTTGACCCATCTTGCTTCGGCGGTGAATTCTTCTACCCCATTCAACCGAACGGTCAGAAATCCGATAGTCGATTTGTCTGGTTTTTCGGGTGGTGATTCAAGTGCCTCTCGCATCGCCTCCAATACTGCCGATTTTACACTCTCCTCAGAACCGCTAGGCCACGCTAAACCGAGCCGACCTGCGTGCTCCTCCAACCGTTCTAGATGTGCGTCAAAAAGAGAGACCCTTCTGCCTCCGTCCCAAGGTAGGGTTGTGAATGTCGAAGATTGCGGTGAACTGGTTTCTTCTGTCATCTAACCTCACCCGCATCAACGCTGAACCACATCTCCGCCATCAATGCTCACACGCGTGAAAAGGGGAAAAATGGGTGCTGTTTTTAGGAGAAAATAGCCCTCTCAATGTTCACGAGAAAATATCCCACTCAAAGCAAGTCGTCGATAAGTGAATCCAAGTCCTCATCACCAGTCACGTTCCTATCACTTCTCGGCTCGTCGAAAAGGTCTGACGCCAACTCCTCCAACTTCGCACTCGCTGCTGTGGGTGCTGTGGATGTTGCTGTCGAAGTCCTCGGTGACAACTCAGTCGATTGTTCAGCGGTTTTCGGACTCAATCCGCTCGGCCTCTGTGGAGTGGCTACCTGTTCACTCTTGATTTGAGCAGCAGCGGGCATCAATGTTCCAGCGAGGTCTGTATCCTGGCCAAGACCCGGCTCAGCCCAGCCCTCTTCCTGTGGCAATCCCCAAGCGGCGGTTGCCAATTGCCACGCCTCATCCTTGCGTGAGTTTCTTCGGGCTCGGAATGCGAGCAGAAGAACGGTAAGAATTGCCATCGAGAGAAGAATGGTGAGAACTGTGTTGAGGTCGAGCAAATCGAGGATTCCTGCGCTTGACTCGCCCTCATCATTTCCGTCGCCGTCAACATTTGACGGCGCTGTGAAGGGCTTGACCTCCTTCGATGATAGTGCATGCTTCCAAACCGAGCCATCGTACGCTGAGACTGCCACAAACCAGTGAGACGCGTTGTCGTAGGTCGTGTTTTCGTCAACCATCTCAAGCGACCAGAAGCTGCCAATAATTCCGCCCTTCGCCATCTCCGCCTCGTCGCTGTTTTCGAAGCGCTGCTGACTGACATAGATTCTGTAGTTGCGCACATCGGTGCGGTTGAGAATTTCCCACTCGACTTCAATCGCAGTGCCATCATCATTCCAGCCGACCGTGAAGTCAACATCCGGTAGGTGACCGCCCGGGTCTTCTCCCGAGTTGTCGTACGCCTTTCCTGAGCCTACATTCAACTGGTCGCGGTGGGAGTTTCCAGACGAATCAACAGGCACCACCGCAATATGAATAGGAATACCCGCCATCACCGGAGCGCCACCATCGATGCTCTCAATGAGCAGAGGTTGAATTGCATCCCTATCAACAATCATGACAGGTTCTCGATGACCTACGCTGGTGAATGCGACTACATCAGCATAGACTTCGTAGAAGGCGATGTCACTGGCTGTACTCGGGATGAACTCTACATAGACAGCACTACCATTGTCACCAGGGACATCACGAATGAACGGTGCCTCAAGTCTGTCAGGTGCGATAATGTCGTCGCGGTTGTCAATCGGAGTGACGACGACCGTGGGAAGTCTAGTTAGGAAGGCGGAGGTGGTGAGGTCGTGAATTGTGACCGTGACCGAAAGTGGGATGTTCGGCCGAATTACTGACGGATTGGAAGTCTCGACGGAATCGCCATCATAGAGAGCGGTACCTACCGTAACCTCTACCTTCTCAGAGCCAGAATCCATTGGATACTGGAAATCGATTCTAGTGAGTCCACATGAGTTCAAATCATCTTGACAGCGCGCCCACGCGGCCGCGAGGTCGTCTACCGGCTGGTTGCTCGCCCAAATGATGTAGAATGAGAAATCGCCAACAGTGCTCGGCGACCAAGAGACATCTATTGCTTCACCCATGTCATCAGCATGGTCCCACGCTGAGAGATTCTCAACTCTTGGTGGTGGGTCTGAGCCGCGTAGATTCCGCTCCGACATCACCTCGACAGAGGTGACATTGCCGAGGTCACAATTGCCCCAGAAGTCACAGGCGACGACAGTTACCCAGTAGAGGAAGTTGTCCTCAATCGGCTGTCCACCCCAATCAGAAATGATGGTTGAGTTTGTCGTGCAGTCGGGAACAATGGTCGCATTGGAGAAGTCAAATGCGTCTGTGGGTGCGTCTTCGTCCACCATCCTAGGGCGAACGAGAATTACATGCCAACCGCAGTCTTCTTCGCCGTTTGGAGACCAAGATACTGTGATTCTGCCACCCTCGTCATCTGGAGTATCCCACGCTGAGATGTTCTCAATGGGAACAGGAGCAGTGCCGTCATCGACGCCGCCAGTTGGTACAACCGGTCCGATGATGGTGGCATTGGCTGGATCGTGCTGGCCACTCTCGTCGACACAGGTGAGTGCAACCCAGTAGACTCGACCTCTCTCAAGATTGAGAACTGTGCTGTTGGAGAGTGGGTGGATGTCGGGATTCTGTTGATTCAAACCTACTGCATCTGTGATTTCCTGAGTGACCGCCCAAACTCTAGTTCCCGCGTGGTCGATTGCGGTGCACTTCTTCCACTCGACATAGAGGTCGCCATCTTCGCCACCTTCCGACGGCCCGGCAATCGCCCATTCTGGTGGATTGGGTACCTCATCTGTCGCTGCTGCCGGACCTAAGATTGGAGAAGGCTCGCCTAGTGTTCCGTCAGCGTATTCGATAACCGCCACACCATACAAGTCGATTCCATCCACTATAGGTTGGCCGTTGACGGTGTTGATTTCTGTCAAGGTCACTGACCAAACTGGGACACGCACATCGTAGGGTCGTGAATCCAGTTCAAAGGCGGTCGGAGGGGTGCTCCAGTTACCCTCTTGGAGATAAATTCGGTAAGCCGCCCAACTAGAATCAGCACTTGGAGTCCATTCTGCAATCACAACTCCGCCGCCGTCGTCTGGCCTGTCGTAGAGGTCGAGTAGTTCGACTGGGGATTCTGAGCGAATCCAATCGTAGGTGATTCGTACCTCAAGAGAGCCGTTTAGGGGACTCAAAAGTTGAATGTGTAAATCTCTACCATCTGGTGAGAGAGTACCTCTCCGCGCGGCGAGTTCGAAGGCTGATGCAAGATTTGAATTGAGGGCGGTAAGATTCCAGGTTCCTGTGTAATTCAAGTTGTGAGAATCAACCCAAACCGCTGCACCACTGACCGGACTGGACAATGTCAATGGAATTTGATGAGTAGGAATTCCACCCGGCGCAGCACTGTTCGAAGTTTCTGATGTCCAGATTGAGTTCATTGGATCGATTAGAGCGGTCCTCTGTCCGGGATGTGTGCTGTCGGTAATATCCCACGCGTTTCCAGAGAAAGTCGCGGTGAGTGGGTCGGCACGGCGCATCGATTCACGCTCTATCTCGAGGTGGTTGGGGGCAGGCCCAAATCCATACAATCCATCACCATTTGTCGCTACCCAAATTCCAGTCGCAGAGATGGAGGCGCCTGTCAATCGCAGAATGTTCTCCTGCCTGACAACTGCATGCAGTGGGCTAGTGACATCAACAAAGTCGATACCACCTTGATTGAGGACGAGTAGAGTAGTTCCATCACTGACTAATTCCCTGACCGGCCATGCTGCGAATGACCACGATGGTGCACCAGACTCCATCTGACCTGAAGAGGCGTTCCAGTGAACGAGCGGGCTGATGTCCGTCGCGATATGGACGCCCCACCAATCTGCCGCGACCGCTACTACATTGTTGGAAGGAAGCATGTCCACCTGATACTGTTGGGTCGGCTGCATCGAGGCTAGGGAGAAGGCAGTGGCGCCCGGGCGAGTTTGGCCTTGGCCATTGTGTGAAAGGAAGAGGGTGCGCGGGTGAGTCACCACATTTCCACCCACTGTTACTGTGGTTTGAGGGGCGTACGCCATACCTGACACATGGGTGCCCAAGAGGCCGCTGTTTCGGTCGTAGGTTGCTGTGACGGAGGCGCTGCTGACATCCCAACGAATCAATCCCGAAGGGGTGCCAAACATGAGTTCCCCACTCTCGACCCAAATGTGTTCAACTACTGTGCTGGTGAGTCCGTTCTGTGTGGTGATGGAATCATCCCACGCCTGAGAGCTGAGATTCCAAACACCAATGCCGCCGTATGTGGCTATCCACACTCTGTTGTCATAGAGAGCGAAATCACGCACGAGATTGCTTGGTAATCCTGCGAGTAGAGCGCCGTCAGTCCAACTTTGCGTGGTCATGTTGTAGACCTGTACTCCTGCCGCAGTGTAGGTGGTTCCCATCAACCCAATTACGAGGTCGCTGCCCTTCTGGCTGATACCGTGCATCTGGTAGTGTAGTGGCGCTGGTGTGCTGCTCGCTTGGCCAGTGGTTGTGTCAACCTTCCAAAGG